>WQZK01000016.1 GCA_009780765.1 Defluviitaleaceae bacterium | reverse complement strand
CTGGAATTTGAAGTTTCTTGTAACTTAAAGCGAGAAAGAAGCCACAAATTTTATTTAAAACAGGGCATGAAAAAAAGCCATTATAAATTTACAAAAGCCATATAATGGAGTTAACATATATAGAGGTAAGGTATCTTCATATATATAAAATTAGGCGTACTTTTATAAAAACGTAAGGAATGTATTAACCCTTACGTTTTTATAAATTGTTGCCCCGGAAGCCTCTTAATTATCCTTTTTATTTCAAGCGTTGTAAGTGCAAATTGAATATCTTTTATATCCATATTCGACCTGATTTTTATTTCGTCAATTGAAATTGGGTTGTGGTTTAAAAATTCGTATATTAATTTTTCATTTGGAGCAAGACTTTTCTTTATATTTTCTAAGCTATCTCCCTGTTCGGACTCGATTATCCCTAAAAAATCCAAAACATCTTGTGCACTTGTAACTAAGGCAGCACCTTCCTTTATAAGCTGGTTTGTGCCAACGCTATACGGGCTCGTTGCTTGACCAGGAACGGCAAAAACCTCACGCCCAAAATCTAAGGCATATCCTACTGTGATACTCGTACCACTTTTTTTGCCAGACTCTACGACAATGGTCGCATCAGAAAGCCCTGCAACAATACGGTTTCTAACTGGGAAAAACCTAGGCTTTGCAGTGGTTTCAGGCGGATATTCGCTTATAATACATCCACTTCCTTGTGAAATTTTTTCATATAAATTAAAATTTTCTAGAGGGTAACAAACATCAACGCCAGTACCTAAAACAGCAATGGTTTTTTCGCCTCCATCTATGGCACCTTGGTGAGTTGCGGCATCAATCCCTCTTGCCATTCCGCTTACGACCACAACATTTTTTGAGGCAAGCTCACGACCAAGTTTATTTGCCATAGTTCGCCCATATTGTGTTGATTCGCGAGAGCCTATTATGCTTATTTTTATCAAATTGTCTGGCGGAATTTCGCCTATATAATATAAAATTTCTGGCGGATTGTCGGTATTTTTTAAAAGCGAAGGGTAATTTTTGCAATTTTTAGAAACAATCAAAATATTTTTCTTGAGAAGGTTTTCCATGCAAGCATCTATATCGAATTCTCTTTTTGAAGAAATTATCTTTTTTATGTCATTCTCGGTTAAAAACATAGAAGCTTTTAAATCTAAATATTCGCTATTAAATGCATTCCTTGCTGTGCCAAAGAAATCTAGAATTTGCGTGATTTTTTTAGTGCCAGGTTCGAATATATGATTTAACCATACGAGATATTTAATATCTTCCATGATAGACCTCCAAAAAACAAAAATTGACATAATTTGCTGTGTATATTATAATTATAACATGAGAAGAGAGGCTTGTACATGAAAAATATAAACGAGATTAAAAATGAGTTTTTAAGCGTTTCTATATGCGAAATTATGGAAATAATTAATAAGTATGCTTGCGATGAAAGAAAAGGTGTTCAAACACTGGTTTCTTCGTACAGGAAAAAGCATGAAGCATATATCAAGGAACAACAAAGGCTTGAAGAAATTAGCCAATTTGAGAAAAAGTATTATGATTTAGGATTTAGTTTTATTGCAGGGATAGATGAGGTTGGGCGGGGACCTTTAGCTGGGCCTGTTGTTGCGGCTGCGGTGATTTTGCCAAAAGGCTTTAAGCACGAGGGTATAAACGATTCTAAAAAGCTTACTCATGAAAAAAGAAAGGTTTTAGTGGAAATTATTAAAGATAACGCCTTGGCGTGGTCTATCGGTATTGTAGGCCCTGAGATAATTGACGAAATAAATATTTTAAACGCCACAAAAATAGCGATGCTAGAGGCTATTCAAAAACTTAATACAAAACCAGACTTTTTGCTAGTAGATGCGTTAAGTTTAGATATAGGTATTAAGCAAGTGGCAATTACAAAAGGTGACGAGCGTAGTATTTCCATAGCAGCGGCTTCTATAGTTGCTAAAGTTCATAGAGATGAATTGATGGGAGCATACAGTGAAGTTTTCGCGGAATATGGGTTTGAAAACAATAAGGGTTACGGTTCTTCGCGGCATATAGAGGCAATAAAAACATATGGAATTTGCCCATTACACAGAAAAACGTTTGTGGGGAATTTGGTATGAAAAATCGTAGAACAATAGGAAATGAATGGGAAAGATATTCGGTTTTCTTTTTAGAAACAAAAGGGTATAATATAACTAGCAGGAATTACTACACTGATTATGGCGAAATTGATTTAATTGCTGAATATGCCGATATTTTAATATTCGTAGAGGTTAAGTTTAGAACAAGCAATAAATTTGGCACAGGTGCGGAAGCTGTAAACTATAAAAAGCAAGAAAAAATAAGAAATTCGGCTTTAGTGTATTTGAGCGAAAATAATATTACTAATAAGGATGTACGCTTTGATATTGTTGAAATAATAGGGCGTTCAGACGTTAGTTTTAATCATATAATAAATGCGTTTTAATGGAGATAATTAATGGAATTTAAAAATGTAATAACAAGAGTTGAAGCTTATAGCATTGCCGAGGAGCTTTATATAGAACCTGGTGATGTGCTACTTTCTATAAACGATGCAAAGGTTGAAGATGTTTTTGACTATATGTTTGCAATTAAAGACGAATATTTAGAGGTTTTAATATTAAAGAAAAATGGCGAAGAATGGCTTTTAGAAATAGAAAAAGATGAGGACGAAGATTTGGGGCTTAGTTTCGAGTCGGGGCTTATGGACGACATGCGTTCTTGCAAAAACAAATGTATTTTTTGTTTTATAGACCAGTTGCCAAAAGGGATGAGGGAAACACTTTATTTTAAGGACGATGATTCGCGTCTTTCCTTTCTTTCTGGCAATTATGTAACACTTACGAATATGTTGGACAGAGATTTTGAAAGATTGCTGTTTTATAAGTTTTCACCGATAAATATTTCTGTGCACACGACAAACCCAGAGCTTAGGACATTTATGCTAAACAATAAAAATGCAAAAAATATATTAGAGCAGATAAAAAGGCTTGCGGATAATGGCATTTCTATGAATTTTCAAATAGTTTTGTGTAAAGACGTTAATGATTTAGAACATCTCGACAAAACTATCGAAGATTTAGCAAGCTTTGCACCTATGGCGAAGAGTTTATCGATTGTGCCTGTTGGAATAACAAAGTATCGAAAAAATAATGCCTTGTACCCATTAGAGCCGTTTTTTAAAGACGATGCCAAAAAGGTTATAGAGCAAGTTGAAAAATGGCAGAAAAAATTAAAAGCAGAGATTGGAACAAGGTTTGTTTTTTTGGCCGACGAATTTTATTTAAAAGCGGGTATTGATGTTCCAGAATATAAGCATTATGAGGATTTTCCGCAAATAGAAAATGGCGTTGGCATGTTTAGTGCATTTAAGCATGAGTTTGAAAAAAGCTTAAATGAAATTAGGCTTGTTAAAAAAGTTTCAGAAAAAGCGGTTATAACGGGTGCTTTGGCTTATGATTTAATAAAACATCTTGCAAGTCTTGCAAATAAGCGGTATAATACAACTACAGAGGTGTTTTCGGTTGAAAATAACTTTTTTGGTGAACATATAACAGTTTCTGGGCTTTTAACTGGGAAAGATATTATCGCAAGCCTAAAAGGCAAAACTTTAGCACAAAAAATATTAATCCCAGAAAATGCACTAAGAAAAGATGAGCATGTTTTTTTAGATGATATAACTTTGCAGGATTTAGAAAGAGAGCTTGGTGTAGAAGTTGTAGCAGTTAAACTTGATGGCAAAGATTTTCTTTCAAAACTTTTAGAATAACCACCCCAGCACTTCGTGCCACCAAAGTTTCCCCTAGGAGGGGAATTTAATGACGTTGTCCCGAGAGGGCAACGGAACAGCAAGTTAATAACTTTCAAGAAATTAGAATTGAGGAAACAAAAATGAGCAGACCAATTGTAGCAATAGTAGGAAGACCAAATGTGGGAAAATCAACACTTTTTAATAGATTAGCGGGAGAAAGAATTTCGATTGTAGAAGATAGCCCAGGCGTAACTCGTGATAGAATTTACGCCGATTGCGACTGGATAGGACACAACTTCACAATAATAGACACAGGCGGGTTAGACCCTGATTCGACCGATTTAATAACAAGGCACATGTTTAATCAAGCAGAAATTGCTATTGAAACGGCAGATGTTATTTTGTTTGTAGTTGACGTTAAAACGGGCATGACTGATGCCGATTTACAAGTAGCACAAATCTTAAGAAAATCTAAGAAAAACGTTATTTTAGTTGTTAATAAAGTAGATTCGATGATGAAAGCACCAATGGATATTTATGAATTTTATTCATTGGGGCTCGGTGAGCCGCATGCAATTTCTGCGGGGCAGGCTTTAGGGCTTGGTGATATGCTGGATGTTGTTGTTTCGTACTTCCCTAAAGAAAATTTAGATGCAGAGGAAGAGGATGTTATAAAAGTTGCGATAGTTGGAAAACCAAATGTTGGCAAATCTTCTATCATCAATAAAATTTTAGGCGAAGAGCGTGTTATCGTTAGCCCTATTGCGGGAACAACAAGAGATGCGGTTGACACTATGTATGAAAAAGACGGGCAGAAATACATATTTATAGATACTGCCGGCATTCGTAGAAAGTCAAAGATAAAAGAAAATATTGAGCGTTATTCTATCGTTCGTGCTGTCGCAGCTGTTGAAAAATGTGATGTTTGTGTTATTGTTATAAGTGCGGAAGAGGGTATTACCGACCAAGACACAAAGATTGCAGGAATTGCACACGAGCGTGGCAAGGCGAGCATTATAGTCGTTAATAAATGGGATTTGGTTGAAAAAGACGATAAAACCATGAATAAATTTAATAAAGATATTGATATGGAGCTTAAATATATGCCATATGCCCCAAAACTCTATACTTCGGCATTAACAGGGCAGAGAATTCACAAACTATTTGAAAATATTAACGCAGTTTGGCAAAACACAAGTATGCGTGTTGCAACGGGCGTTTTAAATGATGTGCTTATAGAAGCAATGGCAATGCACCAGCCGCCTGCTGTTAAGGGTAAGCCGCTTCGTATTTATTATATGACTCAAGCTTCAGTTAAACCGCCAACATTTGTATTATTTGTAAATGACATAGAACTTTTGCATTTTTCATATAAAAGATATATCGAGAATCAAATTAGGGAAGCGTTTGGCTTTAACGGTACGCCTATCCACTTTATTGTGAGGAGCAGGAAAGAATAATGAATACTGTGATATTTAGGGCTTTGTGTTTAGGTTTAGGATATGCTGTTGGGCTTATTCAAACGGCGTTTATAGTTGGTAAGCTCATGGGCAAAGGGGATATTAGAAAGCACGGAAGTGGCAACGCTGGAACTACCAATGCTGTTAGGGTGTTAGGGTTTAAGGCAGGGCTTACGGTTTTTCTTTGCGACGTTTTAAAGGCGGTTATCGGCTTTGTGGTTTGTATGCTCATTTTTAGAGACAACATGCCACTTGCGGGGATTTATGGCGGGCTTGGTGTAATCCTTGGGCACAATTTTCCATTTTATTTGAAATTTAGGGGCGGAAAGGGTTCGGCTTCGTTTGTTGGTCTTGTTTTGTGCTTAGGGTTTGTTGACTATAGGGTACTCCTTGTTGTTTACATAAGCGGGCTTATTGTTGCGATTTTGTCGAAATATATATCGCTTGCATCGCTTGTGATAACACTTTTGTTGCCTATTAGCTTAGGCATTTTTGGGTTTGGATTAGAAGCAATTATTTTAGGCGGAATTATTGCTTGCCTTTCATGGGTTATGCACAGAAAAAATATAGCAAGGCTTTTAAAGGGTGAGGAAAATAAGTTTAATTTTAAGAAGCAGTCGTAGAAAGGGAGCTTAATTCAAGATAAAAAAGCGAATTTAGCCAAGCATTATTTTGCGAAGCAAAAAGTGCAAGCGTGAAATTTGATTTTTTATTACGAGAAGCGACCGTAGAAAGGGAGCTTAATTCAAGATAAAAAAGCGAATTTAGCCAAGCATTATTTTGCGAAGCAAAAAGTGCAAGCGTGAAATTTGATTTTTTATTACGAAAAGCGACCGCAATATAGGAGGTTTTCTTATGAGAAATGGGACGAATGTTACGGTTTTAGGGTCGGGCAGTTTTGGGACTGCACTCGCAACAGTTTTGTTAAACAATGGTCATAACGTTATGTTGTGGTCTTTTTCTCAAGAAGAAGTGGACTACATGCAAAAAAACAAAAAAAATGCACTCTTGCCACATGTAGAACTTTCTGAGAAGTTACATATAACAAGTGATAGAGCGGTTGCAACCAAAGATGCAGAAATTATTGTTTTTGTTACCCCAACGAAATTTGCAAGGGTAACACTTGAGGGTTTTAAGGGTTTACTAAAAGAAGATGCTTTGATAATAAATGCTTCGAAAGGGCTTGAAGAGGGTACTTTGGAGCGTTTGTCGGAAGTTATTTCAGAGATTTACCCACAAAACACGGTTGCGGTTATTTCTGGCCCTAGCCACGCCGAAGAGCTTGTTGAAGGTATGCCCACAATGCTTACAGCAGCGGCAACAGATATTGAGGTCGCAAAAATCGTTCAAGATTTGTTTATGAATGAAAAACTTAGAATTTACACAAATACGGATATTGTTGGAGTTGAGCTTGGTGGTGCATTAAAAAACATTATCGCACTTGCGACTGGAATTTCTGACGGGGTTGGTTATGGCGACAACACTAAGGCAGCCCTTATGACGAGGGGGCTTAGCGAAATTTCACGCTTAGGCATTGCAATGGGTGCAAGGCAAGAAACTTTTAGCGGTCTTTCAGGCGTTGGCGATTTAATTGTTACATGTACATCTATGTTAAGTAGGAATAGGCGTTGCGGCATATTACTCGGCCAAGGTAAGAGTGTTGAAACGGCAGTTTCAGAAATAGGCATGGTTGTTGAAGGGCTAAACACGGTTAAGGCAGCGTATCAGATGGCACTAAAATATAATATTGATATGCCTATTGTTAATAAAATTCACAGTGTTATTAGCGGCGAAAGAACACCTAAAGATGCCATGCACGATTTAATGACAAGAGAAAGAAAAGAAGAATTATCATGAATATAGTGGTTTAGGCGGGTAATAAGCAATAAAAACTATTTAAGTCGTTAGATTAGATGTTGTGCTTTCATAAAGGGATAAGGGAGTATGTAACATGGAAGAAAAACAGTGGAATATACAGGCGAAAAAGCCAAAGGCAACGCCAAATATAATACTTTTCGCCACGATGCTCTACTATTTCGTTATCGGTCGTAACATCATACAGCCATATGTACTAACTCCAATTTATGATTTTCTAGGGATATACCCGCTTTCGGGTTGGGCTACCGTACTTAATGCCTTTTTTCGAGACTTAGGTGTTCCTATTTTGGCTTATCTTTTATTTGCGTTTTTAAAAAAGCGTAAGATTCATTTTGCGTTTTCCATATCACGCCTTAGCTGGACAAATATACTTTACATAACGATAATGACTTTAGCAGTGCGTGTTATTTTTAACTTAATTGAAAGTGGTATTCCATTTCTTTTTGGTGATGGACGTGTTCCAATGCAAACTTTTAGGTTTATGGATATTGGGCAATCACTAATTCACAATGCTTTGTTAGCAACACTTTTTGAAGAAGTTGTGTTTCGTGGTTTTCTATGGAGCGAATATCGCCGTCAAAATGTTGCGTATCGTAAGATTGCTCTTGTTACAGGGCTGTTTTTCGGAGTTATACATCTCGGAGTATTTAATATAATACACACAACTATTTCTGGCATTTTATTTTATGCACCGTTGATTTATTTAACGCGTTCTATATGGGCTCCTATGTTACACCATGCACTTATGAATGGGCTGTATACGTTGATAAGTCCTGCGTTTTATATAGATAACCAAGTTGATTTTGACGCATTTATACCAATGTATTTAATTTTACTTTCTGTGTCAACTGTGATTTTAATTCCTATTGCTATTATGTGCGGCAAAAAATTTTACCGTGAAAATCGGCATAATATGCAAGCAAAAGAAAGTTTGCCAAGGGAATCTAGGGCATTTGCTGTTAGTTATTGGGTTGTAATTGCAGTTATAGTTGCAACGGCATTAAGGTCGTGAAATAGTGAAATAAGACTAAAAAATCAGTATAAGATTTAGTGCTAAAAGAAATACGAGAGGGGCAATAGTTATGAATGACCAAAATTTTAAAACAGTTGAAGAAAAGAGGCTCGAGCAAAGTGCAAATATAATGACAGCGACATTGATAATCATCGGTGGTATAACATTTATTACAGGGGTTGTGTTGTTTTTCACACTTTCAAGTAACCACTATCCTATTAGTGTTGCTATTATATTTGCGGGGCTTATTGTTATGGCTTTAAGTCGCAGTGCTCGTAGATCTATTAAAAATTCAAATCCTAATGCGTATTTCAAAAAATTGGCTAAAAGGTACGGCAATTTAGAGAACGATTTAAATCATATAAACACAGAGCTTAGAAATGCTGAGAATACTATGCAAATTGCAAAATTTACAATAACAGAAAATTGGTTTGGTAATAATGTAGATTATGTTAAAATTAAAGATATTGTAAGTGCTTCTCATTATACGCAGGTGGTGCCAACAGGTAAAACGGTTATAGTAACCTATCATTTGATGGTTCTTTTAGCTTCAGAAGAGTTGATTATGTTTTCAGTAAGTGGCGAAAAACAGTCTAAAGATTTAATTGCAGCTATAACAAAAAGGAGCCCGTATGTATTTTCAGATGCTAAAATTGTTACATCAGATGGGCAAAAACTTTCGGTACATAAAAAGAAGCACCGTGCGGATATAGTAAGAGAATATAGAAAAAATGCAAATTAATAAAATAATTAATAACTATAGGGATAACTTTTATTTATCTACATAGTTATTTTTTTTGAAAAAAAGTCTTGCTTATAACGTAAGGTAATGAGTTATACTATAAAAAGAGTAAGTTATTAAAGTGAAAGGAGCAGATAAACTGTGGAAAAATATAGAGCCATACCTGAGGGTTATATGACTGTGGGTGAAATCGCCAAAAAAATGGACATTACTGTTCGTACATTGCAATATTATGATAAAGAAGGCGTTTTATCGCCATCGGCTTCGAGTGAGGGCGGGCGAAGATTGTATACCCATAAAGATATGGTTAAATTGCATCAAATTCAGTCTATGAAGTATCTAGGGTTTTCGCTTTGTGATATTAAAACTAGGCTTCCATCCATAAACACAAATGAAGAAGTGGCGACTGTTCTCAAGGAGCAAGCAAAAGCACTTAGAGAAAAAATTATATCCCTAACTGAAGTATTAGAATCTATCGAAAAACTAAATTTGGAAGTATTACAAATGAAAACCGTGGATTGGGAAAAATATGCGGACATTATACATCTTTTGCAAACTAAAAACGATAATTATTGGATGATTAAGCACTTTGAAGGGGAAGTTTTAGAGCACATGCATCGTTTTAACGAGGAAGAAGCACGCAATTTGGTAAATTCCCAAAATGAAGTATACAGAAAAATGCATGAGCTTCAAAAAGCAGGAATAGAGCCTGAAAGTGAAGAAGCACAAATTTTAGCAAAAGAATTTTGGGATATAGCGATGGAAGTTAGTGGTGGTGATATGAATATATTAGCAGAACTTAGTAATTTAGCATTAAGTAACGCGGGAGATGAGTGGAAAAATCAAAATGAATTTCTTATGAAAGCTATTAGTGCTTATTTTACAAGGCTTGGATATAACCCATTTGAAGGCATGTTTGAGGAGGAAAAACAATGATTAAAGTAAAACAAATTGAAAAAAGCTTTGGTAGCCAAAAAGTGTTGTCAGGTGTTAATTTTGAGGTTAAAGATAAGGAGATTTTTGGGCTTTTAGGGCCATCTGGTGCAGGAAAAACAACGCTTATAAATATTCTTACAAACCAAATAAGCCCTGATGCAGGCTCGGCAGATGTTTTAGTAACAGCTTTCGAAACGGGCTTGATGCTTGATGAAGACGGGCTTTACATGCGGCTTAGTTGCTTAGAAAACTTAAATCTTTTTGCTCGTATTTATGGTATCAATTTAAGTAAATCAATGGAAGCTTTAAAAAATGTGGGGCTCGAATCTTCTGCGAAAAAGGCGGTTAGTAGCCTTTCAAAAGGGATGCGTCAGCGTTTAGCTTTAGCTAGAGCAATTCTACATGCACCAAAAGTATTATTTTTAGATGAACCAACAAGCGGGCTAGACCCGCGAACAGCACAAGGCATACATGAGCTTATTGAAGGGCTTCGAGATAAAGGGGCAACAATTTTTCTCACAACACATAATATGGACGAAGCTGTTAAGCTGTGCGATAAGGTAGCTCTTCTTCACAAAGGGCAAATAGTAGAATCGGGCGAGCCGTTAGAAATTTGCGAGCGTCATAATTCTATGCGAACTGTGCCAGATTTGGGTGCTGTATTTATTAAAATGACAGGGGTGGATTTATAATGAGAAGCACAGTAGCAATTTTTATCAAACAATTACAAGACACCTTTAAGAACATGGCTGTTTTGGTTCAATTTTTTGTGTTTCCGGGTATGGCATTTATAATGACGAGATTTGTGGGTGTTGAGATGGAAGGCATGTCGGATGAATTTTTTATAAGCATGTTTGCAAGCATGTTTATAGGTATGACTTTAATAAGTTCGCCTGCTGTAGCGATAGCTGAAGATAGGGATAATAATTCGCTAAGGTTTTTGATGATGTCGGGCGTTAAATCGCACCAGTATTTGATGGGGATTTCGGGGGTATATATGCTTTGTGCGTTACTTATAGGAGGCATGTTTACGGCAATGATGCCAGAGCTATTACTTTCTCAGAGATTAATTATATTGGCTTCACTAATGCTTGGCGGGGTTGCATCAACACTTTTAGGGGCGATTATAGGGTTATTATCTAAAAATGGGCAGGCTGCCACTTCTATCGGAACGGCAGTAGGTATGTTTTTAGGTTTTGGGCCTATGATTGGTATGTTTAATGAACGAGTAAGGCGGATTTTTAGTATTTTCTATACTCAAAATTTTATATTTGACGACTTTGATAACATAACTAGACGACTTATAGTTATTTTGGTAAACATTGCTGTACTTATGATAGTTTTTATGTTTGCATATGGTAAAAAAAGAGATTAAAACGCGTTCTTGTAAAACCAGTTCAAGTTATAATTGAACTGGTTTTTTTGTTTATCTTTAAAAATATTTAATTAATTTTACCACAACATATTGACATTATTTTTAAAGATGGTACAATATATAGTGTATTATATAGTGAGTTAAGTTTAGAATGGTCTATCGAGCTTGCTTGATAGAGCGTTCTAAATTTGACGAATCCCTCGGCACGAGTGCTTTTGTGCATACAAAAGAACGAGTAGAGAGGGGAATTCAGTCGCTTCGACTGAATTTGCTAGAATATTCGAGAGGGAGTAATAAAAATGGAATTAGACAAAAACATTAAAAGGCATTACACAAAAAATTTGGAAAAAGGTAAATCAGTTTTTGATCTTTTTAAGTGGAAAAAGGTAGATGTAGTTTTAAAAAGCTATTCTACAGGTAAAGTTTTGACGGATATGAAAGGTTTAGAGTTTCCTGAGGATTATTCGCAATCGGCGTGTGATATAATTGCAAGTAAGTATTTTAGAAAAAAAGGTGTTAATAACGAGCGTGGTTATGAGTTTTCTATGAAACAGATTGTTCATAGAATGGTTAATTTTTGGGTGTTATCTATGCTTGATTCGGGCCTTATTTCAGAAGAGCAAAAAGAAATTGTTTATGATGAGCTTTGCTACATGATGCTTGCACAAATTTGGGCACCAAACAGCCCACAGTGGTTTAACACAGGGCTTAAGCATGCTTATGGTATTGCCGGCTCTTCTAATGGGCATTATTATTTTGACGAAAAAACAGGGCAAGTTACCGTGGCGGAAGATTCTTTCACAAGAACGCAGGGTTCAGCTTGTTTTATAATAAGCGTTAAAGATTCTTTGATTGGCGAAAAATCTTTAACAGACCAGTTAACAACTGAAACTTTATTATTCAAATACGGCTCAGGCGTTGGAACGAACTGGTCAGCAATTAGGGCTGAAAGCGAGTCTTTATCTGGTGGCGGCAAATCTTCAGGGCTTTTAAGCTTCTTAAAAGTATCTGATAGAAATGCAGGTGCAATTAAATCTGGCGGAACAACAAGAAGAGCCGCTAAAATGAACATATTAGGTCTAGACCATCCAGAAATATTAAACTACATAAAATGGAAATCGATTGAAGAAGACAAGGTTGAAGCTCTTGGCAAAATGGGTTACAATACTTCGATAGATGGTGATGCTTATGACACAGTTAGCGGGCAAAACGCAAACAACTCTGTTAGAATACCTGATAGCTTCATGAAAAAGCTTGACGAAAATGGGGCAAAATGGGGTGTTACGGGCAGAGTTGACAAAAGTGTTAATTCGTTTGTGTCGGTTTCAGAATTGTGGGATGAATTAGGAAAAGCTGCTCACAGATGTGGCGACCCTGGCGTGCAGTATGATGATATTATAAACGCATGGCACACTTGCCCAAGCGGTGAAGATGGCAAAGTAAACGCACCGCATAACCGCATAAATGCTTCAAATCCTTGTTCTGAGTATATGTTTTTGGATGATACGGCTTGTAATCTTGCAAGCATCAACGTTGTTAAGTTTTATGACGAAGAAAGTGGCAAGTTTGATATAGAAAGTTACAAACATTCGATCTTCATGATACAAACTGTTTTGGAGGCAACTATACATTTTGGGCAGTTTCCAACGAAAGACATAGCAAGAAAATCTTATTTATTCAGGACAACAGGGCTTGGGCTTACAAACATCGGTATGTTGTTTATGCTTATGGGCTTACCATACGACTCGGAAGAGGCGAGAAACCTAGGTGCAGCACTTACAAGCGTGATGACGGGATATTCTTACTACACATCTAGTTTGATGGCTGAAAAAATCGGTGCTTTTGACCGCTACTTAATAAATAAAGAGCATATGAACAAAGTTATCAGAAATCACGCAAGAGTTGCATCGTACGACGAAAATGACACTTATTACGAGGGATTAAGTTACACTCCTGTAGAAATAGACCACGGCATTTTAAATTTCTTAAATCTTTCGTGCCTTTCTGAAAGTTTGAAAGAAATTTGGGCGGAAACTATTAAATCGGGCGAAAAACATGGCTTTAGAAATGCTCAAGTTTCGGTTTTAGCACCAACTGGCACAATTGCTTTTGCGATGGACTGTTCGACAACTTCATCAGAGCCATACTTTTCACACATTGCCTACAAAAAGCTTGTTGGCGGCGGATTTATGGAGATTGTGAACCCTGCGATAGAGTCATCCTTAAAAAAACTTGGATACAATGTTGAAGAAATTAGTTCAATTCTTGGTTATGTGCTGGATAAAGAAAATAACGATGGCAAAATTGAGGGTGCACCATTCTTAAAAGAGGAGCATTATCCTGTTTTTGACACGGCTAACAAATGCGGTTCGGGTGAAAGATTTATCTCACCTGCGGCCCATGTTAAAATGATGGCTGCACTAACGCCGCATGTTACTGGTGCCATTTCTAAAACAGTTAATTTGCCTAGAGAAGCAACGGTTGAAGAAATTAAAGATATATATTACATGGCTTGGGAGCTTGGTGTTAAGGCAATTGCGTTATATCGTGATGGATGTAAAGCAAGTCAGCCGCTTAACACAACAGCGGAGGATGCAACTGACAGCAAAAAACTTGAAAGCTATGGCTATCACCAGCTTTTAGATATGGCTAAAAGAGGCAGCTTTTCAGGCAAACCTTTAAGAGTTAAGCCGCAGGGCATTAGAACCGCACGCGTTCATGAAGCGGCTATAAACGGATTAAAGCTATATATTACAACATCTTTTTATGAAGACGGCAGGCTAGGCGAAATTTATGTTTCAAGCGGCAGGCAGGGGTCTTTAACGAAAGGGCTTCTTGATAGTGTTTCGACAATGCTCTCAGAAATGCTGCAATACGGCGTTTCGGCACATGATATTGCTAGAATGTTTAGAGGGCAAAAGTACGAGCCATCGGGCTTTGTAACGGGGCATCCTTATATCAAATCTGTTGATTCTATTTCAGATTTAATTAGCAAGATTATTGATATAGAGCTTGGAGATTACACATATTGCCAAGTTAAACCAGAAGGTGCCGAAATGGTTAGAGAAATTATGAGCAAAAACTATACAGAAAATGACTTTATTCATGGGGAAGTGTGCCATACATGTCAGTCGCCTAAATTGGTGAGAAATGGTACATGTAAAGTTTGTACAGAGTGCGGCTCGACTACGGGTTGTAGCTAAGTACACGCTTTTTAACTAGTGTATCATTTTCTAACGGTAGAAATAATGCATAGAGCTTGCTGAACAAACCATTGCTTAGTCAATAACGCAAAGAGCACATCTTATGCACTGCAACTATTGCGGGATGTGAACAAAATTTATATAATGAGTAGGTGGAAAGGTTTGTTTTGGAAAAAGCAAAAAACTATAAAAGTAGCAATCGTTCCTGTGTCAGTGATTTTCGAACTCATACAGAGCCTCCTTGATATTGATGCACCTGTACTGAACTTGAAAATATCGTACAATGATAATATATATCGTATTGGAATTGCAAGCGATTATAATAAGCGAAAAAACGTTTTCTTTGACACTGTTTTTTTCGTTAGCGATGACTGCAAGCGTCCGTGGGAAAGCGGTTTGAACTACGATACATTCGACGAGCTTAAGAGGTCTGCAAAATTAAGCGGGATGCTCTTAGCTGACATCAAAGATGAAATAACGATTTTAGAAGATGAAGATTGCGGTTGCCCAAGCAATGTTACTCAGCTTGAGCCGTATACTGTGGAAGTTGATAAAATTAATTACGCCAAATAAGCGTTAGTAGTGTTATTTACACACTTACAGCATGTGTTATAGGTTTTGTTTATCATTTGAAACAAATTTGAGACTTTTGAGGGTAACTTTTGTGTTATACTAGTATTGTGGAATGGTGGATAGTAGCAAAAAACCTGATTTTTAAGGGTTTTGTAGCAACTATCTATCGTAATTGCGAGGGCACTGTCGTTGTGGAATCCACGAACTTCGTGCGAGGAGCAATCCATGCAAACGCAAAAAAATGAAAAAGGTGAAGTACGTAGATGACTAAAAAAGACTTTGAAGTGCTTGAAAACTATATGTTGGAGCAAGCGAAGGATAGTGCACATGACAAAAACCATATGTACAGAGTTTTAAATTCTGCAATATTTATAGCAAAATCTTTTGGGGATGTTGATTTAGATGTATTAATTGCAGCATGTTTGCTTCACGATATAGCAAGGGGCGAGCAAGCCGAAAATCCTAAAATTTGTCATGCAGAGCTAGGTGGCGAAATGGCATATAATTTTCTTTTGGCAAATAATTGGGGAAAAAGTAAGGCATTGCATGTAAAAGAGTGTATTTCTTCGCATAGGTACAGGGGTGATAATATGCCTGAAAGTATCGAAGCGAAAATTCTGTTTGACTCTGATAAGCTGGAGGCGGCTGGTGCTATTGGAGTAGCGAGAACCCTTGTATATCAAGGTCAAGAGGGTTTAGAACTTTCAGAATTTTTTAAGGAATATAATTATAAGCTAAAGAAGGTTTACGATTTGTTTTTTACAGAGAAAGCCAAAGAAATTGCATTGAAGCGGCAAAAAAGTGCAGAAGATTTCTATAATGCCTTGTTTTTAGAGCTTAACGAGAATTATGAATGGGGAAGATGATATGAAGCTAGTAAAACCAACGATTTCCATGAAAGAGGAATTTTTAGATTACTTAAAAGAATGTGTTGATGAGCATGGGAGCGAAAAAAATGTTACTCCATATGCTGTGTGCCTTTTCGGAAAATCTTACGAAGAATGGCTTGATATGACATATCGCTTTGAAACTGAGCCAGATTCTGGCTTAGTTCCTGCGAGCACGTATCTTTTGGTTGACGATTCTGACAGGGTTTTAGGGGCTATTAATATTAGGCACGAGCTTAACGAATATCTAAAAAAAGTTGGCGGACATATTGGGTATGGAATTAGGCCATCTGAAAGGCAGAAGGGGTATGCCACTAAAATGCTTGAAATGGCTTTGCCTATTGCTAAAGAATTAGGTATTGAAAGAGCTTTGATAACTTGTGATAAAGATAATGTGGCTTCAGCAAAAACGATTATAAATAATAGCGGAGTTTTGGAAAATGAAATAGAAGTGGATGGCAAAATTACGCAAAGATATTGGATTTATTCCCCCTGAACTAAACATCAGACAAACTTTGCGGTCTTTTTGCACCATGCCGTCTTTAGCTCCTCCTAGCGTGTCTTCGGACATGCGTCGTCGCTTCCTATGTCTGGTACAAAAATCCTTAGCAAATTTTTGTCTACTGTTTAGTGCAGGAGTAATAACAACGCTTGTGAGGTGAGAAGCATGAAGCTGGTTAAACCTACGTTTTCTATGAAAGAGGCGGTTTTAGATTATATAAAAGAAAGTGGCGATGGCGATGAATCTATATTTCCGCCATTTAGCAAATCTTATGAAGAATGGCTTGAAATAGTACATCGTTTTGAAACCGAGCCAGGTTCTGGGTTAGTTAAGGCAAGCACATACTTTTTAGTTGATGATGCGGGCAAGATTTTTGGTGATGTTAATATTAGGTATAAGCTTAATAAGACACTTCTAAGAAGGGGCGGACATATTGGTTACGGGATTAGGCCATCTGAAAGGCAGAAGGGCTATGCCACAAAAATGCTTGAAATGGCTTTGCCTATTGCTAAAGAATTAGGTATTGAAAGGGCTTTGATAACTTGCGATAAAAATAATATCGGCTCGGCTAAAACAATTATAAACAATGGTGGAGTG
>WQZK01000015.1 GCA_009780765.1 Defluviitaleaceae bacterium | reverse complement strand
GTCTATAACGTATTTTATGCCTTCGTCGTAAGTAAATGTCATCTGAGCCGAGCCAACAGGTGCCATTATGTTGTAGTACTTAATTCCATCTTTATCGCCTAAAAGCTCGCCTTTATGCCTTAAATATGCCCAGAATTTAGGTAAACTTTCGCGAATTGCATCCCACATAGCATCTAATGCTTCTTTTTCAAGGCGAGATTGCATTAATGTCATATCCAAAACAGATTCGTATCCACGAGCAGCGGCAACTGTGTTAGCTTCGCCTTTTATAGCGTTTAATGCAGCAGCAGCTTGTTTTTCAACCTCCTTGTAAGATTTAATTTCTGCTTCAAACGCAGTTTTTCTAACATCGGCATTTCTGTTTGATGCAAGACCTCTGATTTCTGGAAGCGTGATGTCGCGAGCTTCGCCAGTTTCAGGGTTTGTGTATGGTATTTTTAGTGCACTAAGTGCTTGGTTGTACATAGTCGACCATGCAGAAGAGCCAGTTATAGTAAGCTTTGAAAGAAGTATTTCCTCTTCTTTTGTTAGCTGATATTTTGTAGACTCTTTCATTTCTTTTAAAACAAATTCGTACTCTTTAAGTTCTGTGTTGTTTTCAATTATTTCCGAAAGGTTATCAACATTTTTTAAAAAATCTTTAAATAATGCATTTGGCTTAGAAAGCTCCGCCATAATGCCTTGTAGTTGACTCATGTTTTTAAGTGCCAAAGAATTCTCGGCTTCTGTGCTTAAAGTTAAAGAACAGAAAAGAAATAATCCGCGAAATTTTGTACCTTTGTTAGTGAAATCGATAAATTTTTTAATTTTTTCTGCTGCGTTTTGCGTGCAAGAAAGCTCTTCAGAAGCCCAAGCTGAAAAATCGTCTTTAAACGCTTTAGCGCTGGCTAAATCGTCTTTAAATTGTTCTGTTTCAAACCCATCATAGAGTTCTTTTAATGACCATGTGTAATCCATTTGTATCCTCCTTGAAATTATGAATTTCTTCTATAGTTATTATAGCATAACTAATAGATGATTGCAAAAATAAATTTTTATTAAAAAGGGCTTGCAATTGGTTTTTATGTGTGCTATAATAATAAAGCTGTGGCATTATGTAGTTCTTTTAAAGAGCTATCGAGAGCGTTTGATGCAAAAGGTTGCTGGTCTTTGACTGGGTAGTTTTTGCAAAGCGATGCTAAGGCTTAGACCTAAGCGATGGATGACCGCTGTAACTGAAAAAGCTAGATTGTGTTTAATTTATTTATGAGAATTAATTCGACACACTCGGCAAAGTGTACAGCCAAAACTATCGTACCTAAGGTTTTGTTTAGTCAAAACCAAGAGAAACAAGTACGAAAAGGAGGGCTTTTTTTATGGCAAATCAAAAAATAAGAATTAATCTTAAAGCTTATGATCACAAATTAATCGACAAAAGCGTGGTTCAAATTATTGAAACAGCTAAAAAAACTGGTGCAGAGGTTTCTGGGCCTATTCCACTTCCAACTAAAAAAGAAGTGGTAACGATTTTAAGAGCGGTTCATAAGTACAAAGATAGCCGTGAGCAATTTGAAATGCGCACGCACAAAAGATTAATTGACATTTTGATGCCAACGCAAAAAACGGTTGATGCTCTAACTAGATTAGACTTACCAGACGGCGTTGATATTACACTTAAAATTATGTAGTTAATCCCACAGAAGGGTGTATATAGTAGGATTTATCCTGATATAACCCTAGAATGAACGCTAGAAGCTAAACAACATAGCGTTCCGCTGTAGATTCAGGAGGTAAAGGAAAAAATGAAAAAAGCTATAATAGCTAAGAAAATTGGCATGACTCAGGTTTTTGCTGAAAACGGCATTTTAGTGCCAGTTACAGTTTTAGAAGCTGGTCCTTGTCCGATTATTCAAAAGAAAACAATGGAAAACGATGGTTACGAAGCTCTTCAAATCGCATTTGGCGAAATTCGTGAAAAGCTTGTAAACAAGCCAACTAAAGGTGTGTTTGCAAAAGCTGGTGTTGAAGCTAAAAGAATTATCAAAGAATTTAGATTCGATAACTTAGAGGCTTACGAAGTTGGACAAGACATTAAAGCCGACATCTTCGAAACAGGCGACAAAGTAGACGTTTCAGGCGTTTCTAAAGGTAAAGGCTTCCAAGGCCCTATCAAAAGACATAACCAATCTCGTGGTCCTATGTCGCACGGTTCTAAATACCACCGTGGCGTTGGTTCTATGGGTTCTGGTACTAGCCCTGGCCGCGTATTTAAAGGTAAGAAAATGGCTGGCCACATGGGTGCAGAAAACGTTACAATTCAAAACCTTGAAATTGTTCGTGCTGATGCAGATAGAAACTTAATTTTAGTAAAAGGTGCAATACCTGGCCCTAAAGGCTCGGTTTGCTACATTAAAGAAAGCGTTAAGGCTTAATACGGGAAGGAGGATTACACATGGCAAATGTTTCGGTATATAACCAAAATGGGCAAAAAACTGGTGAAATAGAGCTTAATGATGCGATTTTCGGTATAGAGCCTAATAAAGAAGTTGTTCATATGGCGGTTGTTCAATACTTAGCTAACCAAAGACAAGGTACGCAATCGGCAAAAACTCGTGCAGAGGTTAGGGGCGGTGGCCGTAAACCATGGAGACAAAAAGGTACTGGTCGTGCTCGTCAGGGCTCTATTCGTTCACCTCAATGGAAAGGCGGCGGTGTTGTATTTGCACCAAAACCTCGCGACTACAGCTTTAAACTTAACAAAAAAGTTAAGAGATTAGCTTTAAAATCGGTTTTAAGCGATAAAGTTGCAAGCGAAAAATTTATTGTTTTAGAAGATTTAAAACTTACAGAGATTAAAACAAAAGAAATGAAAAAAGTTGTTGACAACTTAAAACTTGAAAAAGCTCTTTTCGTTTTAGACGGAGAAAACAAAAACGTTGTTTTATCTGCAAGAAATCTTGAAAACATCAAAACTGCAGGCGTAAACACTATCAATGTGTATGACATATTAAAGTATGACACTTTTGTTGTTACAAAAGATGCAGTTAATAAAATGCAGGAGGTGTATGCGTAATGGCTAATATTCAATATTATGATGTTATTTTAAAACCAATAGTAACAGAGCGTTCGATGAATGATATGGCTGATAAAAAATATTACTTCTACGTACACCCTGAGGCTAACAAAATTCAAATTAGAGAAGCTGTTGAAAAAATGTTTGAAGGCGTTAAAGTTGACTATGTTAACACTATGAACCTTATCGGCAAAAACAAAAGACGTGGCCACACTACAGGCAAAACTGCTGCTAAGAAAAAGGCTATTGTGCAGCTTAAAGAAGATAGTAAAGAGATAGAGTTATTCCAAGGTATGTAATAGCGACCTGAGCACAGGTTAGGATGAGCTTTATATAGAGGATTTATAGCACTAATCAAACAATCTACTTGATTTAGTAGCTGAGAACTCGAGAGGAGATTTAGTAAATGGGCGTTAAGAGATTTAGACCGTTAACACCAGCTAGAAGACAAATGACTAGCTCGGATTTTGCGGAAATAACAAAATCAACCCCGGAAAAGAGTCTTACCGTACACCTTAAAAAGTATAGCGGCAGAAATGTTCATGGTAAGATTACAGTTCGTCATCGTGGCGGCGGGGCTAAGAAAAAATATAGAATTATCGATTTTAAAAGAAATAAAGACGGTATTGTTGCAGTGGTTAACGCTGTTGAGTACGATCCAAACAGAACAGCAAACATCGCACTTTTATTCTACGCTGATGGCGATAAAAGATACATTTTAGCACCAAAAGGCTTAAAAGTTGGCGAGAAATTAATGAGCGGGCCTGATGCTGAGGTTAAAGTTGGAAACGCATTACCTATGAGAAATATTCCTGTTGGTACTGAAATTCACAATCTTGAAATGAAGCCAGGTGCTGGCGGACAGCTTGTTCGTTCGGCTGGTAACGTTGCACAGCTTATGGCGAAAGAAGGCAAGTATGCAACAGTTAGGCTACCTTCTGGCGAAATGCGTCAACTACCGATCGACTGTAAAGCAACAATCGGCCAAGTTGGAAATCAAGACCACGAACTTATTACAATTGGTAAAGCGGGTCGTAAGCGTAACATGGGTATTAGGCCAACGGTTAGAGGTTCTGTTATGAACCCGAATGACCACCCTCACGGTGGTGGTGAAGGTCGTGCACCAATCGGCCGTCCTGCACCAAGTACTCCTTGGGGCAAGCCTGCACTTGGTCTTAAAACTCGTAAGAAAAATAAACAATCTAACAAATATATCGTAAGAAAACGTAACGCGAAATAATAAATATATCTTCAAGTAAGGAGGAGCATGAATGAGTAGATCACTCAAAAAAGGACCGTTTTGTGATGACCATTTAATGAAAAAAGTTGAAGCTGAAAATAGTGCAAACACTAAAAACGTTATCAAAACATGGTCGCGTCGTTCTACAATTTTCCCTGAAATGATAGGGCATACAATTGCTGTACATGACGGCAGAAAACATGTGCCTGTATATATTACAGAGGATATGGTTGGACACAAATTAGGCGAATTTGCACTTACTCGTAACTACAGAGGCCACGGGAAAGATGCAGAGAAGCGTTCTAAAGTTCGTAAATAGTAGAGATAGGAGGGTTATCCCATGTCGAAAGGGCATAGATCCCAGATAAAAAGGGAAAGAAATAAAACAAATAGAGATACTCGCCCGCAAGCTCATGCTAAATACGTGCGTTTATCAGATACAAAAGCAAGAATTGTTCTTGAGCAAATTAAAGGTAAAGATGTTAAAACTGCAACAGCAATTTTAACTTACTCACCAAGATATGCAGCCGAAGTTATCGGAAAAGTATTAAAATCGGCTATCGCAAATGCTGAAAACAATTTAGGTATGGATGTTTCGAAATTATACGTTCAAGACGTTGTTGCAAACCAAGGTCCTACAATGAAAAGAGTTAGACCAAGAGCACAAGGTAGAGCTTATAAAATTTTAAAAAGAACTAGCCATATATCAGTTATATTAAATGAAAGATAGGAGGTAAGGCTTAAATGGGTCAAAAAGTTCATCCTCATGGGCTTAGGGTTGGCGTTATCAAAGAGTGGGATTCGGTTTGGTATGCAGAAAAAGATTTTTCTAAATTCTTACTAGAAGACAACAAGATACGCAAGCACATTAAGAAAAAATTATTTGAAGCTGGAGTTTCAAGAATCCAGATAAATAGAACTAACGAAAGAGTTAAAGTAACTATCCATACTGCAAAGCCTGGTATAGTTATCGGAAGATCGGGCCAAGCAATTGCCGAGCTTTCTGCAGAACTTCAAAAAATGACTGACTTAAAAGTTATGATTAATATAGAAGAAATTAAGCGTCCAGAGCTTGATGCACAATTAGTTGCAGAAGATATTGCAAAGCAGCTTGAAAACCGTACTTCGTTCCGTCGTGCGATGAAGTCTTCTATGCAAAGAACTATGAAAATGGGTGCAAAAGGCATCAAAACGCAATGTTCTGGCCGTTTAGGTGGTGCAGACATGGCAAGAACTGAGCATTATCACGAGGGTACAATTCCTCTTCAAACGCTTAGAGCAAATATTGACTATGGTTTTGCAGAAGCAGACACAACTTTTGGAAAAACAGGCGTTAAAGTTTGGATTTACAAAGGCGAAGTTTTACCACCTGCAAAACAAGCACCAAAGATTTCAGGTAAAAGAGAAGGGGGCGAAAATTAATCATGTTAAGCCCAAAAAGAGTTAAAAGAAGGAAACAATTTAGAGGACGCATGAAAGGTCGTGCTCTTCGTGGAAACAAAATAACTTACGGCGATTTTGGAATTATGGCAATGGAGCCTGGTTGGATTACATCTAACCAAATTGAGGCTGCCCGTATCGCTATGACAAGACATGTTAAAAGGGGCGGTAAAGTTTGGATTAAAATTTTTCCAGACAAACCGATTACTCAAAAACCTGCAGAAACTAGGATGGGTTCTGGTAAAGGTTCATTAGAATACTGGGTTGCAGTTGTTAAACCTGGAAGAATTATGTTTGAACTTGGCGGTGTGGGTGAAGAGCTTTCAAGAGAGGCACTTCGTCGTGCGGTAAACAAACTTCCTATCAAATGCAAAATAGTTTCTAAGAAAGACCAAGAAATGGAGGCTCTGAACAATGAAAACTAAAGACTTTGTAGTAGAACTTAAAAATAAGTCTGAAGCAGAACTTCAAACAGAGCTTGTTTCAGCTAAAAAAGAACTGTTTAATTTAAGGTTTCAAAACGCTACTAACCAACTTGACAATTCTTCAAGAATAAACGAGGTTAGAAAAAATATTGCAAGAATTCAAACAGTTATCACCCAAAAGCAAAAAGGGTTATTAAAATAAGGAGGAGAGGCTAATTGATGGAAAGAAATCTGCGTAAAACAAGAGTAGGCAAAGTTGTAAGTGATAAGATGGACAAAACTATCGTTGTTGCGGTTGAAGACAGAATAAGTCACCCTCTTTACAAAAAAATTGTAAAAAGGACTTATAAGCTTAAAGCACATGACGAAAATAACGAGTGCGGTATAGGCGATAGAGTTAGAGTTATGGAAACAAGACCACTTTCTAAAGATAAAAGATGGAGACTTGTTGAAATAATGGAAAAAGCGAAATAGTTTCGGAGGAGGCAAAAACAATGGTACAACAAGAATCAAGGTTAGTTGTTGCTGACAATTCTGGAGCTAAAGAAATATTAGTAATCCGTGTTTTAGGCGGCTCAACTAGAAGATACGGCGGCGTTGGCGATGTTATAGTTGCGACTGTTAAAAGTGCAACACCCGGCGGCGTTGTAAAAAAAGGTGAAGTTGTTCGTGCGGTTATCGTTAGAACTGTTAAAACTATTCAGCGCCCTGATGGTAGCTCGGTTAGGTTTGACGATAATGCAGCAGTTATTATAAAAGAAGACAAAAACCCAAGAGGTACACGTATTTTCGGGCCAGTTGCAAGAGAACTTAGAGATAAGCAATATATGAAAATTCTTTCTCTAGCTCCGGAAGTATTATAAGGGGAGGGTTAAAGATGTCTAATAAAATGAAAATTAAAAAAGGCGACCAAGTAGTGGTTACCACGGGTAAAGACAAAGGCGAAAAAGGCAAGGTTTTAGTTGTTGATAGAAAAACTAACCGTGTTATTGTTGAAGGTATTAATATGATAACAAAGCATATGAAACCACAACAAGGCCAGCCTGGTGGAATTGTTAAGAAGGAAGCTGCAATTCACGTTTCGAACGTAATGTATTTACACAAAGGGAAACCTACAAGAATCGGTTATAAGATTGAAACTATAGAAAAAGACGGTAAAACAAAAAACATTAAAAAACGTTTTGCTAAATCTACGGGCGACATAATCGACTAGGAAGGAGGCAAGTAAGTGAGTAACAGACTAAGAGATTTTTATGAAAACGAAGTTGTGGATGCCATGATGAAAAGGTTTTCATATAAAAACAAACTAGAAGTTCCTAAAATTGAAAAGATAGTAGTTAATATGGGTCTTGGTGAAGCGAAAGACAACGCAAAAGTTCTTGACGCTGCCGTTAAAGATATGACTATAATAACTGGTCAAAAACCAGTTGTTACAAAAGCTAAAAAATCTATTGCTGCCTTTAAATTAAGACAAGGCATGTCAATCGGTTGTAAAGTAACTCTTCGTGCTGACAAAATGTATAATTTTGCAGACAGGCTTATAAATGTTTCACTTCCTCGTGTTCGTGACTTTAGAGGTGTTCCTGCTGAAAGTTTTGACGGAAGAGGAAACTATACGCTTGGTATTCGCGAGCAACTTATCTTCCCTGAAATTCAATACGATAAAATTGACAAAATCAGAGGTATGGACATAGTTTTTGTTACAACAGCTAAAACAGACGAAGAAGCAAAAGAATTATTGGCACTCTTTGGAATGCCATTCGTAAAACCAGAATAATAAGGAGGTCAAACTATGGCTAAAAAATCAATGGTTATTAAACAACAAAGAAAACCAAAATTTTCGACAAGAGCCTACACACGTTGCACAATCTGTGGAAGACCTCATGCGGTTTTAAGAAAATTTGGCATTTGCCGTATTTGCTTTAGAGAACTTGCATACCGTGGTCAAATCCCAGGCGTTAAAAAAGCAAGCTGGTAAAACTTAGAAGGGAGGTTTTTTAAATGTCTATGAGCGATCCTATTGCTGATATGCTTTCAAGAATCAGAAATGCCAACATGGCTAAACATGATAAAGTTGATGTTCCTTCTTCTAAACTAAAAGTTTCTATTGCTGATATTTTAGTTAAAGAAGGCTACGTTAAAGGCTATCAAATTATCGAAGATGGCGTTAAAAAAACAATTCGTATTACTTTAAAATACGGTAAAGATAAAAATGAAAAAGTAATCTCTGGTATTAAAAGAATTTCTAAGCCGGGCCTTAGAGTTTATGCCAATTGCGAAGAAATGCCTAGAGTTTTAAACGGTCTTGGTATTGCTATCGTTTCAACAAATAAAGGGATTATTACAGATAAAGAAGCAAGAAAACAAAACTTAGGTGGGGAAGTACTCGCATTTGTTTGGTAACACAACGATTAATTGCAAGCAATTAATCGTTATTGGGTAAGTGCTTGCAGATTTATATGAAAAATTTAGGAGGTGCAGACCATGTCTCGTATTGGTAGAATGCCTGTTGTTATCCCTGCTGGGGTTACAATCAATTTAGATAAAGGCAATCTTATCACGGTTAAGGGCCCAAAAGGCACTTTAACTAGAAAGTTAGTAGATGACATGAACATCGCAATCGAAGGTAGTGAAGTTTTAGTTAGCCGTCCGAGTGACTTAAAAAGGCACAAGGCGTTACACGGCTTAACAAGAACATTAATCTTCAACATGGTAGAAGGTGTAACAAACGGTTACACAAAAATTTTAGAAATTAACGGTGTTGGATACCGTGCGGCTAAAGCGGGCAATAAATTAACGCTTAGCTTAGGTTATTCGCATCCAGTTGAAATGATAGATCCAGAAGGCATCACTACAACTGTTGAAGGTAATAAAATCACAGTTGCTGGGATAGACAAAGAAAAAGTTGGCCAACACGCTGCTGAAATTCGTATCAAACGTAAGCCAGAGCCATATAAAGGCAAAGGTATTAAGTATGACTATGAAAGAATTAGACGTAAAGCTGGCAAGACTGGTAAGAAATAGAAAGGGGTGTAAAACCTATGATTAAAAAACAAGCAAGTTCGGTAGCAAGAAAAAAACGCCACTACAGGCTTAGAAATAAGATTAAGGGGACACCTCTTAAACCAAGATTATGCGTTTTTAGATCAAATAATCACATATATGCTCAAATTATAGATGACGTTGCGGGGCACACTCTTTGTGCATCTTCAACGAAAGAAAAAGCAGTTGCAGATACTTTAGAAAACACTTCTAATGTTGATGCAGCAAAAGCTGTTGGCATGGCGGTTGCTAAAAAAGCGATTGAAAAAGGCATTACAACAGTTGTTTTTGATAGAGGCGGTTACCTTTACCACGGTAAAGTAGCAGCTCTTGCGGATGCAGCTCGTGAAGCTGGTCTTGAATTCTAGGAAGATAGGAGGAGAAATTTTGAAGAAAATCGATGCAAATGCTTTAGAGCTTAAAGATAAGGTTGTTGCAATCAACCGTGTTACCAAGGTTGTTAAGGGCGGTCGTAACTTCCGTTTTGCAGCTATTGTTGTAGTTGGCGACGAAAACGGTCATGTTGGCGTTGGTCTTGGAAAAGCAACTGAAGTTCCTGAAGCTATTAGAAAAGGCAAAGAAGATGCTAAGAAAAATCTTATCTATCTTCAAAGAAACGACGCAGATAGCTTATATCACGAAGTTTTAGGTAAATTTGGTGCGGCAAACGTTTTAATGAAGCCTGCTCGTGAGGGTACTGGTATCATCGCTGGTGGTCCTGTTAGGATTGTTTGCGAGCTTGCTGGTATTCGTAACGTTCGTACAAAATCTTTAGGCTCTAACAACAAACGTAATGTTGTAAACGCTACTATTGAAGGTTTTAAATCTATCAAAACTCCTGAAACTATTGCAAGGCTTCGCGGTAAAACTGTTGAAGAATTGTATAAATAGGAGGGAAACGAAATGGCAGAATTAAAAATTACATTAGTAAAGTCTACAATCGGTGCTATTCCTAAACATAAAAAAACGGTTCAGGCTTTAGGTCTTAAAAAATTAAATAAAAGTGTTACTAAGCAGGATAACGCTGCAACTCGCGGCATGGTTAATCAAGTTAGACACTTAGTTAAGGTAGAAGAAATTAACTAGTTAAGGAGGTGCGAAAATGAACTTAGCAGATTTAAGCCCAGCGGTTGGTTCTAAGCAAAAAGCTTTTAGGGTTGGTCGTGGACATGGTTCTGGTAATGGTAAAACTGCAGGTCGTGGCCATAAAGGTCAAAAAGCTCGTTCGGGCGGCGGTGTTCGTCGTGGATTTGAGGGCGGTCAGATGCCTCTTTACAGAAGATTACCTAAAAAGGGTTCTGGCTTTAAAAACATAAATACTAAGGAAATTATCGCAATTAATTTAGAGCATTTAAATAGATTTGAAGAAGGCGATGTTGTTACGGTTTCGGCATTACAAGCAAAAGGTCTTGTATCTAATCCGAGAGATGGCGTTAAAATTCTTGGTGTTGGCGAACTTAGTAAAAAACTTACAGTGCAAGTAAACTACTACAGCAAATCAGCCGCAGAAAAAATTGAAGCGGCAGGCGGCAAAGCAGAGGTGATCTAATGTTTACCACATTCATAAACGCATGGAAGATAAAAGATGTTAGAAGAAAACTGCTTTTTGCACTTTTATTAATTGCTGTGTATAGATTAGGTTCGGCTATACCTTTACCAGGCACAAACTTACACGCATGGTATCATATAAGAAGTGCGGGTACTGGCCAAACACTTTTCTCAACAATTACAGGCGGTGGCGTTGGCACAATATTTATGATGGGTATTGGTCCTTTCATCACGGCATCAATCATCATGCAGCTTTTAACGGTTGCTATACCAAAGCTTGAGCAAATGCAAAAAGAAGGCGAAGAGGGTAGAAAAAAAATCAACCAAATCACCAAAATCTTAACTATTGTACTTGCTATAGTTCAAGGTGCTGGTATGGTTTTCACTATGACACACCAAGCTCGTTCTTTAGGTGGTGAGTTCTTTAACAATCCTGGCATGTTCACTTATGTAGTTGCAACAGCAGCTATGGTTGCAGGCTCTACGTTTGTTATGTGGATGGGTGAGCTTATAACTGAAAAAGGTATTGGTAACGGTACCTCATTTATAATCTTTTCCAATATTTTGGCAGGAGTTCCTAGCGGAATTTTAACACTGTACTCTATACTTTTAACACCTGGCGTACTTCACAGAATTGGCCTTGGTTTCTTGATTATTGCATTTGCAGGGCTTATCGCCTTTGCAATTCTAGTTCAAGAAGGTGAAAGAAGAATTCCTGTTCAGTACTCTAAAAAGATGGTTGGCAGGCAGCAATATGGTGGGCAAAGCTCATATATACCTATTAAGGTAAATATTGCGGGCGTTATGTCTATTATCTTTGCAATTAGTATAATGCAATTTCCTACGATGCTTGCTGGTTTTTGGTCGAATCCGACTCTTCTACGAATTGCAGATTTCCTTGATATAATGTCGTGGTCGGGTGCAATTATTTACCTTGTTTTCATCGTAGTATTTACGTTCTTCTATACATCTTTTGCGGTTAATCCTATTGAGATGGCAGAGAATATGAAGAAAAATGGCGGTTTTATTCCGGGTATTCGTCCGGGTAAACCAACGAGTGATTATATTGCAAGAACGGTTCACCGTTTATCAACAATCGGTGCAGGTTTCTACGTGCTTTTAGCAGCTATTCCTATCGTATTTCAGTGGATATTTAATGTACCTATTGGCTTTGGTGGAACAACGCTTCTAATCGTTACAGGTGTTGCACTTGAAATTGTTAAGCAAGTTGAATCACAATTATTAATGAGACATTACAAAGGTTTCTTAAGCTAAATTTAGGAAATGTTTATTGGCAAGGTGGCCTTTTAAAAATCGCCACTTTGCCTTAAAACAGTAGGCTTGGAAAGAGGTTTATCATGAAATTAATTTTACTAGGCGTTTCGGGTGCAGGTAAAGGCACGCAAGCAAAAAAACTTTCAAAGTATTATGAAATACCGCATATATCAACGGGCGATATTTTTAGAGAGCATATGCGTGATAAAACAGAAATTGGCTTGGCTATTCACGATATAATGGACAAGGGTGGCCTTGTTGAAGACGAACTTACAATCAAACTCGTTAAAGAAAGAATTAAGCAAGATGATTGCAAGAACGGTTATATTTTGGATGGTTTTCCAAGAACATTGTATCAAGCGGAGTCTTTAGAGGACTTTGCAATTATAGATAAAGCAATTTATGTTAAGGTTGACGATAAAGTTGTTATCGAAAGGCTCACTGGTAGGCTTGTTTGCCCAAAATGTAGTGCAATGTATCATGTTAAAAATTTTCCGCCAAAAGTTTCTGGTAAATGCGATGTTTGCGATACAAGTCTTGTTCAACGTGAAGATGATAAAGCAGAAACTGTTAGCGATAGATTAGATATTTTTCATAAGCTAACATCGCCGATTATTAATTTTTATGAAGAAAAAGACAAGCTTTTTACTGTAGACGGAACTAAAGATGTTTTTGCAACAAAAGAGCTGATTGTAGAAATACTTGGAGTGTAAACGATGGCGATTATCATTAAAAATAGCGAACAAATTAATAAAATGAGAATTGCCTCGGAAATAGTTGCTAAAACCTTGGAGCTTCTTGAAAAAAGTATCAAAGTGGGCATTACTACAAACGAGCTTGATATTATTGCTGCGGAATATATTAAAAGCCGAGGTGCTGTATCGTCGTTTTTGGGGTTTGAAGCACCTGCTATAGATGTTCCAATCTATCCAAAACACACATGCATTTCTGTGAACGACGAGGTAATTCATGGAATACCAAGTTTAAGAAAGCTTAAAAATGGCGATATTGTAAGTATTGACGTTGGAGCGTATATAGGTGGATTTCATGGCGATGCTGCTAGAACGTTTTTAGTTGGCGATGTAGACGAAGAGCATAAAAAACTCGTTTCGGTTACTGAAAAAAGTTTTTTTGAGGGCATGAAGTTTGCAAAAACTTCGGAGCATTTACACTCTATTTCGGCAGCCATAGGCGATTATATAGAAAGCTTTGGCTATTCTATCTTAGAAAGCGATTTTGGGGGGCATGGCATTGGCAAAACTTTGCATGAAGACCCTGCCATTCCAAATTGTAGAATGAAAAATCGTGGTCCAAAATTGCACAAAGGTATGACGCTTGCTATAGAGCCCATGGTAAATCAAGGTTCTAGTGCTTATAAAATCTTAAAAGATGGCTGGACAGTTGTAACAAAAGATGGTAAGTATTCGGCTCATTATGAAAACACTATCTTAATTACAGACGGAGAGCCAGAAATATTAACTATATATTAAATATTTTTTGACATTTGGTTTATTTTATGTTATAATATATGGGCGTTGCTTTTGAGCAATGCTAAATTGGTTGAGGGTGTGATAAGTTGTCAGACTTTAAACTAGGGCAGATTGTATTTTCTAAAAGTGGCAGAGATAAGGGCGAAGCGTTTATTGTAACCCAAATAAGTGGCGAATTTCTTTATCTTGCTAATGGTTCTTTAAGAAAACTTGAAAAACCTAAAAAAAAGAAAATTAAGCATGTTCAAAAAACTAATTTTATTGATATAGATATCGGAATAAAACTTTTAGAAAAATCATATCTATTAGATTCGGATATTAGAAAATCGATAAAAAATTTTAAGGAGGTTGGCTCAATTGTCTAAAAATGACGTAATTGAAGTAGAAGGCACTGTTGTTGAAAAGCTTCCTAATGCTGTATTTTTGGTTGAACTTGAAAACGGACACCGAATTATGGGGCATTTATCAGGTAAACTTAGAATGAATTTCATTAGAATTATACCCGGTGATAAAGTCCAAATTGAAATGAGTCCGTATGATTTAACAAAAGGCAGAATTATTTGGAGAGATAAATAAACCAAGTGATTTGCCAAATTGAAAGGAGCGTTTAGCAATGAAGGTGCGTGCATCAGTAAAACCTATTTGCGAAAAATGCAAAATTATTAAAAGAAAAGGCGCGATACGCGTTATTTGTGAAAATCCAAAGCATAAACAAAGACAAGGTTAATATTGAGATATTTAATATGGTCAAATGAGGGTCGATAATCCTTAAAGGCTGGATTATAACCTGCTTTGTTATGAACGGATACATTTATTTTTAGGAGGTGCACTTAATTGGCACGTATTGAAGGTGTAGACTTACCACGCGAGAAACGCGTAGAAATAGGACTTACTTATATTTTTGGCATAGGCCGTGCTTCTTCAAATAAAATTTTGGCAGAAGCTGGTGTTAACCCTAACACAAGAGTTAGAGATTTAACAGATGTTGAAGTTTCAAAAATAAGAGAAGTTATTAACAACACTTTAAAAGTTGAAGGTGAATTAAGACGTGAAGTTGCTCTTAATATTAAACGCCTTGTAGAAATTAGCTGTAATAGAGGCATTAGACATAGAAGAAACCTTCCTGTAAGAGGGCAAAGAACTAAAACTAATGCAAGAACAAGAAAAGGCCCAGCAAAAACAATTGCTAATAAGAAGAAATAATAGGGTCTAACTTTTTATGTAAAGTTTCATATAGGAGGTTTAATTTAGATGGCTAAAAAAGCGGTAAAAAAGACAACTACCCGCAGACGTCGTGATAGAAAAAATGTTGAACGTGGCCAAGCTCACATCAAATCAACATTTAATAATACAATTGTTACAATGACAGATTCTCAAGGTAATGCACTTTCTTGGGCTTCTGCTGGAGAACTCGGATTCAGAGGCTCTAGAAAATCAACGCCTTATGCGGCACAGATGGCTTCTGATAAAGCAGCAAACGCTGCTAAAGAATTTGGTTTGAAAACTGTAGAAGTTTTTGTTAAAGGCCCTGGCTCGGGCCGTGAAGCGGCTATTCGTGCACTTCAAGCAGCGGGCCTCGAGGTTACTATGATTAGAGATGTAACGCCTGTTCCACACAATGGTTGCAGGCCGCCAAAACGTAGAAGGGTATAGGGGGTGTAGATAATGGCTGTAAATAGAGAACCAGTACTTAAAAGATGTAAAGCTTTAGGGCTTGAACCAACTGTTTTAGGTATTTCTAAAAAATCAAAAAGACAAGTTAATACTCGCCCTAAAAAAATGAGCGAATATGGCTTACAACTTAGAGAAAAGCAAAAAGCTAAATTTATATATGGCGTTTTAGAAAAACAATTTAGAAACGATTTTGAAAAAGCTTCTAAACAACCTGGTATTTCGGGAGAAAATTTATTAAAATCTTTAGAATTAAGACTTGATAATGTTATTTTCAGGCTAGGTCTTGCTCGTACTCGTAGAGAGGCTAGACAAATTGTTTCTCACAAACTAGTGCTTATTAATGGCAAAAGCGTAAATATTCCTTCATACAGAGTTAAGGCGGGCGACCAAGTTTCTATTCGCGATAAATCTGCTAACTCGTCGAAGTTTAAAGATATTATTGATGCAACTCATGGTAGAATTGCACCAGAATGGTTAAATGCAGATGTTGAAAATCTACGTGGAACTGTTCTTTCTATCCCAACAAGAGAGCAGATTGACGTTCCTGTTAATGAAATGCTTATCGTAGAGCTTTACTCGAAATAATAATAACCTTGTTTTCATAGTAATATTATTAATAATCTAATAATAATGAAGGAGGTTTGATGCATGTTCGAATTTGAAAAACCTAGCATCGAAATTGTAGAAGTAGCTCCAAACGGGAAACACGCCCGTTTTGTTATAGAGCCTTTAGAGCGTGGATACGGCACAACTTTGGGCAATTCATTAAGAAGAGTACTGCTTTCGTCACTTCCGGGTGTTGCGGTTAGCAAGATTAAAATTGAATCAGTTCTGCACGAATTTAGCGTTATAGAGGGCGTTAAAGAAGACGTTTCTGAAATAATTTTAAACATTAAAAGCTTGGCACTTAAAAGCGATTCTGATTTTTCAGAGCCGAAAATAGCTTATATAGAAATGCAGGGAGAAGGCGTTGTTTTAGCATCTGATATTAAGGTAGACTCAAGTGTTGAAATAATGAACCCTGATTTACACATAGCAACGCTCGATGGTGCGAACACAAAGCTTTTTATAGAACTTACTATAACAAAAGGCAGTGGCTATATTAGTGCTGAGAAAAACAAAGAAAAAGACTCGCCAATTGGCACAATTCCGATAGATTCGATATATACGCCTGTTGAAAGAGTTAATTTCTTGGTTGAAGACACTCGCGTTGGTAACACAACCGATTTTGACAAACTCACGCTTGATGTTTTCACAAACGGCACTATTTCACCTGAAGACGCAGTTAGCCTTTCGGCAAAAGTATTAAACGAGCATTTTAGCCTGTTTATAGATTTATCAGAAACTACAAAAAATACAGAGATTATGGTAGAAAAAGACGAAAGCAAGAAAGAAAAAGCTCTTGAATTATCTATAGAAGAGTTGGATCTTTCTGTTAGGTCTTACAACTGCCTTAAACGTGCAGGTATAAACACTGTGAAAGATTTAGCGGACAAAACTGAGGAAGATATGATGAAAGTTAGAAACTTAGGTCGCAAATCTTTAGAAGAAGTATTAAATAAAATGATGGAGCTTGGGCTTATGCTTGCTCCTTCGGAAGAATAATAGGAGGTTTAGAATGGCTACTTATAGAAAACTTGGCCGTACGAGCACTCAGCGTAAAGCTATGCTTAGAAATCTTACGACCAATCTTTTATATCATGGAAGCATACAAACCACGGAAACCAGAGCAAAAGAAATTAGAAGAAGTGCAGAGAAATTAATAACTTTAGCGGTTAAAGAAAAAGATAACTTTGAAGAAGTTACGGTTAAAGCTAAAGTTGCTAGAAAAGATGCCGATGGTAAACGTGTTAAAGAAGAAGTTAACGGCAAGAGAGTTACAATTTTTGACGAAGTTGAAAAAACAATCAAAAAAGATAACCCTTCTCGTTTAAATGCAAGAAGAAAAATTTTAGCAGAATTATACTCTGTTACAGAAGTTCCTGCTGATGGCAGAAAGAAAAGGCAAAACACTGTTGAGGTTGACATGGCGAAAAAAATGTTTGAAGAAATTGCGCCAAAATATGCTGGCCGTAACGGTGG
>WQZK01000014.1 GCA_009780765.1 Defluviitaleaceae bacterium | reverse complement strand
TTGTATCTCTTGAAAAATTCTTTTTCACGTGCTTTGCTCCTTTATGTTTATACAAATTTCAAACAGCTCTAAAATCCTGTTAATATCACCTTTAAGGTATAAATATCCAAAAAGTGCCTCTAGCCCTGTAGCTTGCCTATAGTCAAGAATAGAGGCATTTTTAGCTTTAGAATGTGATTTTGCGTTTCTGCCGCGTTTTATTATTTTAGCCTCTTCTTCTGAAAGGTGCTCAGTTAAAATATTGTACATATTAGATTGAGATTCGGCCTTAACAATATCTTTAGATAGCAAATGCAAGTTATTTACACTTGTTTTGGCTTTCATCAAAACAAAGGTTCTCACCAAAATTTCAAAAACGGCATCTCCGATGTAAGCTAAATTTAAAGCCGAGTACTGAGTTAAATCTTTTTTCTTGTCAGTGTTTATAGTTTTTATAAACAAATCGTGTAAATGTTTATCCATATTATAGACGATGCCACCTAACCCCAGCCCTTGTATCCTCAATAGTGATACCCATTTCTAAAAGCTGGTTTCTAATAGAGTCGGCTTTAGCAAAGTCTTTGCTTTTCTTAGCTTCTTGTCTTTTTGCGATAAGCCCTTCAATTTCTTTGTCTGTTTCGTTATCTTCTTTAAGCTCTTCCATGCCAAGTATATCACACAGTTTAAACATATTATCATAAATATTTTTTGCAAACTCTTTAGAAGAATTTTCGTTTACATTTGAATTTGCAAACCTAACAAACTCAAAAATTGCAGAAATAGCATCAGCAGTGTTTAAATCATCTTCCATACTTTTTATAAAATCGTCTTCAAATTTTTTACTTTCTAGCAAAAATTTATTTTCTTCTTCTGTCATGTTTAATACATTAGAATTTTCGTAAATAAATTTAAGATTTGCAAGACTTGTTTTAATTCTTGTAAGGCTTGTTTCTGCTGCTTTTAAAATATCATGGGTAAAATTAATGCGGCTTCTGTAATGCCCACTTAAAAGGAAGAACCTGATAACTTCGTACGAAAATTGCTCCGAAACTTCTCTAAGTGTAAAAAAATTACCTTTTGATTTAGACATTTTTTGATTATCAATATTTAAAAAAGCATTGTGCATCCAATAGTTTGCAAAAGGTTTGCCATTTACCGCCTCACTTTGTGCAATTTCATTTTCATGATGCGGAAAAACTAAATCTTCACCACCTGCATGAATATCAATCGTTTCACCTAAATATTTTTTTGCCATAACCGAACATTCTATATGCCAGCCTGGCCTTCCATTGCCCCAAGGCGACTCCCAAGTGTATTCTTTATCATTTTTTGGCTTCCAAAGAATAAAGTCCATTGGGCTTTGTTTTTCTTCGTCTATCTCAATTCTTTGCCCACTCTCCATATCTTCTAGCTTTCTGTTGGAAAGTTTGCCATAGTCTGCAAAACCTTCAGTAGAAAAATATACACTGCCATTTTTTTCGTAAGCATAACCTTTTTCAATAAGGTCTTTAACCATCTCTATAATTTCTGGAATTTCTTCGGTAACGCGTGGGTTATGCGTTGCAGGCAAAACGTTAAGACCTTTTGCATCCTTATTAACTTCGTCGATATATCTGTTAGAAATAACATCCATCGAAACATTTTCTTCTTTGGCTTTATTTATAATTCTATCATCAACATCGGTAAAGTTTTGAACAAATGAAACATCATAGCCCTTAAACTGCATGTATCTTCTAAAAGTGTCAAAAACAACGTAAGGTCTTGCATTTCCAATGTGAATAAAATTATAAACAGTTGGACCACAAACATACATTTTAATCTTGTTTTCTTCAATAGGCACAAATTCTTCTTTTCTGTTTGTTAATGTGTTATATATTTTCATAAAATCCTCCTAAACTTTTTCTAAAAGACAAACTGCCTTGGCTGCAATTCCTTCTAAATTGCCTGTAAAGCCAAGTCCTTCTTCGGTTGTGGCCTTTATATTTATATTTTCTATATTGGTATCTAAAATTTTAGCGATATTTTTTTCCATAAGTGGTATAAAAGGCATCATTTTAGGTTTTTGTGCGATGATTATGCAATCAATATTAACAATTTTATAACAACAATTTTCCATAATTCCTTTAACCTGCTCAAGAAGAACTAGACTGCTAATTCCCTTAAAATTATCGTCATTATCAGGAAAAATTCGCCCAATATCCCCTTTTTTTAATGCTCCTAAAATACTATCCATAATAGCATGAACCAAAACATCTGCATCTGAATGACCTAAAAGCCCCATTTCAAACGGAATTAAAACTCCACCAATAATAAGGCTTCTATCTTTTTCAAATTTATGAACGTCGTATCCAATGCCTATTCTCAATTTTAGCTCCCCTTAGTATTTTAATATGCGGGCGAACAAAGTTTGCCCTTATACATATATCATACCATTTAACTAGGAATTTGTCAAGTTACCAAATTACCCAACTATTTATCGTGAATCTAGAGTTTGTTGCACGTTCTATTAAGTCATTGCCTTCAAAAACATATAGAAGCCTATTTACCGAAATAGAAACGCTTAAATTAGAATCAATACCACTTGTACTTATCAATATTTCGGACATAACCGCTAATACCTGATGCTCATCTCTAAGTGCTGAAACAATGCTTGTTTCATATCGCTCTATTAAATTATTTAGAAAAATCTCTGCAAAGTATAAGTAAACAATATTTAAAATATCATTTAATCCACCTAGTTCACCATCAGAATTTGCAATATATCTTATTTGGCTTTGTAATTCAACAGGAAGCTCTGGGTGAGAATAACGCTCATAATCCCTGTTTAAAACATAATTCAAAGCCCTTTCTTCTGCAAGAGCAAGTGCTACATCAACATCAGCTATATAATTTTCACCCAAACTATCAAGTTCGTAAAAATTTCTATTTCTTTCAGAAAATTCTAAAGCCCTATCCATATCATTAATAGAGCTGGAAATTAAAAATATTGAAATAATCGCAAATCCTACTCCTAAAAGAGCCATCAAAATTTTATCCATGTTTTTTAATCTACCCTCTGTTTGAAAAATATTTTTTTGCACTATAGTTTATAAGCTGTGTTTGCGTTCCATCGCTATTTAGCCGTGCTATACTAGTTCTTAAATTAAACATTGTTCCAATAACTTCATCTTCACTATTTCCCATTAATACAGGTGTGTATATAAAAAATTCTTGCATATAAACTATATTGTGACTTTCGCTATCCGAAAAAATTTCATTAAATTCTTTATCAAAATATCTTGTAATTATCACTGTTTGCGAAAAATCAGAATCATAGAATTCATGTGGCGAGCTAAGAGCCCTAAACTCCTCAATAGAGCTAGAAGCAACCATCGAAGCTCTGTAAATTTCATTAACTCTTTGTCTACTATTTGAGGCATACACCACCGTCATAACAACAAATACGCACAAAACCATAAAAATCGCAACAGAAATTAACTTATCAATCATCTAAGACCTCCGTAACTACTCCCATGCTATTTCGCAAAGTGATGTACTGCCTATAATTTTCAAACTCTATAACAAGCGTATTTGTATTAGAATTATACAAAAAATTAAAATCACGGAAGCTGTGATGCTCTTCACCTATAATTAAAACATTTCCTATTAGCATTATTCTGCCAGAAACATCGTTTTCTCTTATACTATCAACAATTAGTGCAAGTGTCTCAATGTGGTTTACATCATGCTCTTCCGCATGAAAATTATGATTATAAAGCGATAATATAAAAAATCCGCCAAGTGCCATTAATATCAAAATCATAGTTGCCATTAAATATTCAAGCTTGTTTCTTTTATTTTTCATAATTCACCTTTAAAAGCTAATAGTTCTAAGCAAATTTATAACAGGTAAAATAGTAGAAATTACTATAATACCTGCAATAATGGCAACAGTCGCTGTAATTATAGGCTCGTACACTTTATTAATTCGCTCTATTTCCGAGTTAACATCATTTGTAAATGTCTTGGATAAAAGCAACAAAACCTCGTCAAGCTGCCCTGTAGCATTACCAATAGCTAGTTTTTTAGTAAACTCTTCTGGCAGAATATTGCTTTCTTCAATTGCTTCTATAAAATTTTGACCATCTGCAATTTTCTCATTTATACTCATCATTTCTTGTTTTATATATTCGTTATCAACAGAATTAATTATTTGTGGAAAAGCATCAGAAACATAAACACCATTTTTTATAAGAATATGCAGGGTTTTGCATATTTTAGAAAGCGTTGTTTTTAGATATATATTTTTAAGTATAGGAACTTTTATTTTAAGCTTGCCAACAAGAATTTTACCGTTTTCGGTTTTTTTATAAAGCTTTAAAAATACATATAACAATATATCTAAAATGAGTATGATTGGTATAATTATTCTAAAGATTGTGTAAATCTGAAATCTATGAGTAACTATATCTAAATCACCAATAGCACGCTCGAAATAAGGAAAAACAAGTGTAACTGCAAACAATGATAAAAGCGAAACCATGCCCGTTAAAATTGCTGGATACTTCAAAGCATTTTTAATTTTTTGCTTTACTTCATCTTCTCTTTCAAAATATTCTGAAAGCTCGCAAAAAACATCATTAAGGCTTGATGTTGCTTCACCTAAAACAATCATACTAAGCATATATTCCGGAAAAATGTGAGTATACATACTTACCGCATCAGAAAAAGAGTATCCACCATCCATATATAAGCAAATTTCCTCAAGGGCAAGCTTAAGTTCTTCATTTTTCACAGCATTTTTTATAACATGAACTCCATCAGTAAGCGTAAGATTTGACGAATATAAAAAGCTCATTTCCTTGCAAAAAATAAACAGGTCGTACGGGGAAACAAGTGAATATAGTTCGCTTTTGTAGCTAGTTTTTGTGTCATAAATTTCATACTCAAAAACGCTTCTGTCTTCCAAATATCTTTTCATTTCGGTTATAGTTTGTAGCTTTCTTGCACCAGACACAATTTCGCCACTCTCATTAACCCCTTTATATAAGTATATAGCCACGTTTCTTTCACTCCTTACGGTTTTATTACTTTTTCGGCTTTGCTTAATTTTTCAGCAATAGAGTACATATTTGTAACTTCGCCAACTACTAACTTGTCTGTTAAATCGTAGAAATTAAGGCAAGCTCCACATGTTAAAATTTCTACGCCTTTTTCAAAAAGCAACTTTAAGTCATCTAAGCTTTGGCTTTTTTCGGTTGTGATATATGCACCACTATTGTAAAAGATTATTATTCTAGGCAAGTTTTCAAGCTCTGCAAGTGCATAGATAAAACCTTTTAAAAGAGCCTTACCAAGCTCTTTATCGCCTTCTCCCATAACATCTGAAGAAATAACAACAATACTATTTTCATGCGTTTTAGAATTTTTAAAAAGTATAGAACTTTTAATAATTCTAACTTCGTACTGGTTTTCATCTATCCTATCCACAAAATACGCATATCCAAGCTCGCCAGCTAATTTAGAAAGATTTTCAGTTGCAATTAAATTATCAACCAAAATACATAAAGTTTGATTTACTTCCATATCTTTTAAGGCGTTTTTAGCATTAATAACAGGTATTGGACAATTTTCGCCAATAGCATTAATTTTATTTAACAATTATATCATAACCTTTCGATTTAATAACTTCCGCAACGATTTTTGATTTAATATCCAATTCGTTTAAGTCTTGTAAAAGAGTATCGGCATGCCTTTCACTAACAGCAATTAATAAACCACCCGATGTTTGTGGGTCGAAAAGGATTTCTTCCATCGCAAAATCTTTGCTCTCAAACATAACTTTGCCTTTAAGAAAATTTCTATTTTTCTGCCCAAGACCTGTTATGTAAAACTCCTTAGCGTGTTCATAACTACCTTTAATAAATGGAACATTTTTAGAATCAACAACAATAGTTTGATTTTTTGAAACCATCTCATATAGATGCCCTAAAAAGCCAAACCCTGTAACATCTGTACAGGCTGAAACATCATATTTTAACATTTTTTCAGCAGCATATTTGTTTAAGGCTTGCATCAAATAAACAGCTTCGTTATATTCCTCTAAATCTACAACGTTCATTCTTTTAGCCGACATAACAATTCCAACACCTAAAGGCTTTGTAAGAATTACTTTATCGCCAACCTTACAGCCATTATTTGCAAGAATTTTATTAGGATGAACAATGCCTGTAACAGAAAGACCGTATTTTATACTTTCATCATTAACAGAATGGCCACCAGATAAAACACCACCTGCTTCTTGAACTTTCTCCGCTCCTCCTCTTAGAATTTCTTTAAGAATTTCGGGATTTAATTTTTCAGGAAAAGAAACAATATTAAGTGCCGTTTTAACTTCACCGCCCATAGCATAGACATCACTTAAAGCATTTGCTGCTGCAATTTTTCCAAATAAATACGGCTCTTCCACTATAGGCGAAAAAAAATCAAGCGTGTTAACAATTGCAATATCATCAGTTAGTTTGTAAACAGAAGCATCGTCAGAACTTTCATAGCCTATCAGCAAATTTTCGTCATATTTTTTTGGAATATTTTCTAAAACTTTATGTAGAACCTCCGGCCCTAATTTAGATGTTCATCCTCCACCTGTGCAAAATTCTTTTAAATTATCTATGCCCATTTTTTCACCGCCTAATTATTTTGTTTTGTTACGAATAAGTTTATAAATATTAAGCCCACTAGTACCAAATTCATATACAATCCTCTATATTATCCAAAAATCTCTGCTGCCATAACAATTCTAAGCTTTTCTTCGTCTATTTTATCTCGCCCATAAGCATCTATAAAACGTTCTCTGTATTTGTCAGTTTTTAAGTTAAACTTAAATGTCCATATAGCCCAGAATATATCAACATGCCTATCCCCTATTCCACCACCGCCTAAATCAATAAAACCACTAAACTTCCAGTCGTTTAAAATTATATTTGGTAAGCACGGGTCGCCATGAAGCAGTGCATTTGGCTCAAGTTTATATGCATTTTCTACAAAAAAATTATAAGCATCATCTCTTGAACTAAACCCACTTGCTATTAACTTATCACACATACCAGCTAGATAATTTTTTTCAACTGAATTTAAATAACGGCTTATATGGTCTACAGGGCAACCAGTAAAATCTGTGTTATGTAACATTAAAAGGGTTTCTGCTAATTTGTCGCATAATTTTTCTGGCTGTTCTAAATATTTTTGTGCGATACAATCGTCGCCTTGTATTTTTCTTGTAAGAAAATAATCTTCTTCCGTTGAAACATACACCAAAACTTGTGCCGACAAGCCTTTTTCATAAAAAAAATTAGTTAAATCGGCTTCACGTTTTAATGTATTTTTCTCAGAAACCTTTAAAAAATATCCGTTATCTTTGTCTATAAAAATTACCTTTGCTTGCTCTGAACAGCTACTGTCATATACCTTTGCGTTTATTAAAAACGGTCTAATCTCACTCGGATAGTCTGAAATTTCAATATTTACTGGCTTTAAAACCATAAAAACCGCTCCTTTTTATCTATTTTATGATTATATCACATCTTAGGAAAAGTATCAATCTTTACATTATGAATTGCCTTAAAAATATGATTTTCAATATCAGGATTATCTCTTTTAAGCCGCTTAATTAAATTTTTAATTTCTAGGCGTTTAGAGCCGCCTTGACCATTATCAGAAATCGTGCAGTTTTCGGTAAATCTACAAGCACATTGAATAAATTCAAGTTCGTTATGGTGTTTCCAGCTTAAAATTGCATCTTCGTTAATGCAGTACATGGGCCTAATGAGCTGCATACCTGAAAAGTTTTGGCTATTTAATTTAGGCAACATTGCTTGAATTTGTGCACCGTAAAACATGCCCATAACTGTTGTTTCTATAACATCGCTTAAATGATGCCCTAATGCAATTTTATTGCAGCCTAAATCTTGTGCATTTTTGTATAAGTAACCTCGCCTCATTCTCGCACATAAATAACACGGTGATTTATCTTGTGTTGCAACAATATCAAAAATATCTGTTTCAAAAATTGTTAGCGGTATTTCTAAAAGCTCGGCATTTTCAACAATTTTTTGTCTGTTTATTGGATTGTAGCCTGGATCCATTACCAAAAATATCATTTCAAAAGGAACGATGCTATGACGCTTTAACTGCTGCATAAGCTTTGCCATTATCATAGAATCTTTTCCACCTGATATACAAACGGCAATCTTGTCGCCCTCTTCTATAAGGTTGTAGTCTTTAATTGCTTTTATAAATGGATTCCAAAGTTCTTTTCTATATTTTTTTACAATACTTCTTTCTATAAGCTGGGTTTTAGTTAATTCTCTTTTCATTCTGTAAGCTCCTTATAGCATATATCAAAAATCTTAATAAATTCTTCAATTTCTTCATTTGTTGTAAGATGACTAAGGCTTATTCTGAACGAATTTAGGGCATTTTTTTTATCTTTAGAAACTGCCAAAACTGCCCTTGATGGATTATTTGCAACAGAACATGCCGATTTAACAGAAACACAAACCCCGTATTTATCTAAAGCTTTTTGAAAATCTTCTCCTAAAACACCTTTAACACTAATATTTAAAATGTGTGGAACTGCTCTTGCAGAGCTATTAACTCTAACTAATGGATAATTTTCAAATGCTTCTAATAGCCTGTTTTTTAGGCTTTCCACATAAATATACCTATCTTCTAAATTCTCTAAAGAAATCCCTAGTGCCTCATATAAAGATACAGCTAAAGCTAATGTCGGTGTTCCGCCCCTATAAATTGTTGTACTTTTTCCACCGTGGATTAGTTGCGGAATTTCTAACCCTTCTTTTTTTATAAGCATGCCAACACCATTTAAGCCATAAAATTTATGCGGTGCAAATGAAAAACAATCTACACTTTCAAGATTTACTTGTATTTTGCCAACTGCCTGAGTACCATCTACATGAAAGCGACAATTTGGATATTGTTTTAAAATTTCACCTATTTTAGAAATTGGCTGCACTGTTCCAAGTTCGCTATCAACATAACATACCGAAACAATAATGGTGTCATTACGCATAATGTCTTTTAGATGTTCGATGTCTATTGTTCCATCTGGTAAAATATCAACAAACTCTATTTCATAGCCTTGCTCTTGTAAGTAAGTAAGTGTTGCACTAACTGAAGAATGCTCTAAACAAGTAGTAATAACATGCTTTCCTTTATGTCTGGATAAATATGATAACCCTTTAAGAGCCAAATTATTGCTTTCGCTTGAGCCAGATGTATAAATTATCTCATTCGGTGAAACATTAAGTAAGCTTGCATTTTTTTCGATGGTTTCTTGCATTTTTGAAAACGCCAACTGACCTAGCTGGTGGCTTGAATTAGGGTTTCCTAAAAACTCAAGTTCTGTTTTATAAAAAGCCTCTAAAACCCTAATATCTACAGGAGTATTAGAAGCATAGTCTAAGTAAATCAAAAAATAACCTCCTAAAATGTACATATATTTATTTTATTGTAATTTGACCAACTTGTCAAATTTGACATAAATATTTATTTCGTTTATACTTTATAGAGTAGAGAGGAGTTTTTACATGATACCAAATAAAGATAAAAATAATAATGATAAACCAGATAACAACAAAAAAAGATTCAGGATAATTAATTGGCTTATATTACTGCTCGTTTTTAGTATGATTACAGGCGTTATTAGAACGTACTTATCGGTTTCAGATAGCCAGCAAATTTCATATAACCGCTTTATTAGTATGGTTGAAGCTGATATTGTTGAAAGAGTTGAACAACAGGAAGACCGTTTTGTTATACGAATTAAAGAAGATATTGATTATGAAATTGTAAATAGTATACTAAATCCAGAAGCCCAAGAAGTTATAGAAGAAGAAGTTGAAACTCTACCAATAATAAACCCTATTTTTGATAGGCTTTTTGCCCCTGCAAGAGAAGCACAATCACAAAGAGAAGTAAGGGTATTTTATACAGGAATTGTTTACCACCCAGAATTAACAACATTTTTACTTGAAAGAGATATTGACTTTTACTTTAACCCAAATACTAGCAATGCTTTTATGACATTCTTTTTTAGCTGGGTTCTGCCTCTTGGATTTTTCTACTTGTTGATTGCACTTGTTATGAGGCCTCTAATAAAACGTATGGGTGGCATGGGCGGTATGGGCAAATCTAGTGCAAAGCTTTATAATATGGAGAAAAATACAGGTAAAACCTTCGATGATGTTGCAGGGCAAGAAGAATCTAAAGAATCGCTTAAAGAAATTATAGATTTTCTTCATAACCCTGAAAAATACACTAAAATTGGTGCAAAACAACCTAAAGGTGCACTCTTAGTTGGTCCTCCAGGAACAGGTAAAACCTTGCTCGCTAAAGCTGTGGCTGGCGAAGCTAATGTTTCGTTTTTATCAATCTCTGGCTCTGAATTTGAGGAAATGTATGTTGGTGTTGGTGCTTCTCGTGTTCGCGATTTGTTTAAACAAGCAAAGCAAATTGCACCTTGTATAATCTTTATAGACGAGATTGATGCCGTTGGAAAAAGCCGTGATGCTCAGCTTACAGGTCGTAGTGAAACTGAGCAAACTTTAAACCAGCTATTAGCTGAGATGGATGGGTTCGACACATCTAAAGGCATAATAATTTTAGCTGCAACAAACAGGCCAGAGGTTTTAGATAAGGCACTTTTAAGGCCGGGACGTTTTGATAGGCGTGTTATTGTTGAAAAGCCTGATTTACCGGGAAGAATTGCGATTTTGGAAGTTTATGCAAAAAAAATTAAGCTAGATGGAGAAGTTAATATTAGGCAAATTGCACTTGCAACGAGTGGTGCAGTTGGTGCTGATTTAGAAAATATGGTTAATGAAGCAGCACTTAGAGCTGTTAGAATGGGGCGAGATTCGGTAAAACAGGAAGACCTTATGGAAGCGGTTGAAGTTGTTGTTGCTGGTAAAGAGAAGAAAGATAGAATTCTTTCGGAAAAAGAGAAAAAGTTAGTTGCATATCACGAAGTTGGGCATGCTTTAGCGGCTGCTTTACAAAAAAATTCGCAGCCTGTTCAGAAAATTACTATTGTTCCTAGAACGATGGGATCTTTAGGCTATGTTATGACAATGCCAGAAGATGAAAAGTTTCTACTCACAAAAGCTGAGCTTTTAGACACAATAACTGTTAAAATGGCAGGGCGTGTTGCAGAAAAATTAGTTTTTGATACAGAAAGCACAGGAGCCTCTAACGATATAGAAGCGGCAACAAAAATGGCAAGAAGCATGGTTACAGTTTACGGCATGAGTGAAGAGTTTGGAATGATGGGACTTGAAAGTGTTGAAGGCAGATATTTAGATGGCAGAGCAGTTTCTATGGTTTCTTCTGTAACCGAAGCTAAAAGAGATGAAGAAGTTAAAAAAATACTTGACATATGCTATCAAAAAGCTGTTATACTTCTTGAAAGCAACATGGAAGCTCTTCATAATATTTCAGATTTTCTTTTTGAAAAGGAAAATATTACGGGTGAAGAGTTTATGGAAATTTTGAAAAACTATAGAACTGAAAATTAAAAAGATGGGCGAGCAAGATTCGCCCATTTTTTTATTTGTCAAATATAAAAATTTCTTCAATTGATGCGTTAACTGCCCTTGAAATATCAATTGCAAGCTTTAGCGAAGGATTATACCTGCCTGCTTCTAAGCGAATTATTGTTTCTCTTCTAACATTCACCATATCTGCAAGTGCTTCTTGAGTTAAATTTGCCAAAATACGATATTCTTTAAGTTTGCATATGAATTCTGCCATTTTTTAACCTCGCTTATCAAAAAAGTATGCCAGTGCCATACCAAAGGTAAAGGTAAAGCCATACGCAACAGAACCCCATAACAATACAAATTCTGAAGCAACCCCTGCCCTAAGCATAACCAGAATAGCAAGAGCCAAAAGCATTCCTAGCCTTGCCGTTATATCCATACCTTTTTTATAATTTTCTATAAGACGTTCGTCAGGTTTTTGCCTGCCGAATAGTCCACTAAAAAATAGCCCAAAAAATGCAAAACATATCCCATTTGTTGGGCTGCCATGAAACGCCGTAAATCCAATGAGTCCGAACAACCCAAAAGCAGGGTGAATATTTCTAAAAGGTTTTTTCATAAAAATTTCTCCTTTATATGTGATATATTTATCTCGTGATAAATATATCACATATAAAATATTGTGTCAAGAGGGAATTTGACTATTTTCTTAAAAAATGCTATAATGTTATACATAGGGGATGATTAAATTGCAAATAGTAACTAATTACATAAACAACACAAAAGATTTTTTTAATAGTTTTCGTAATGAAAAAGGTCGCCAGACCTATAGGCGCATAGGCTCTATAACATTTCCAGCCTTTGTAGAGTTATTCCTAAACTCTATTTTTGGCGTAATTAACCTTGTAATGGTTGGGCGTTTAAGCACAGAGGCTATTGCAGGCGTTGGTTTAACAAATCAGCCTTTATTTTTGTTAATGGCTATATTTGCGGCGGTAAATGTTGGAACAACAACTTTAGTGTCGTGGAATATAGGCAAAAATAACTTTAAACAGGCCTCGTTTATAACTAAACAAGCAATAATGTTTAACGTCATACTTGGCGTTGTTGTGATGCTTATTGGTTATTTTGGTGCTAGGTTTTTTATTCCGCTTTTGATAGATGATGATATCGTTATAAACTATGCCGTTGGTTACTTTCAAATAATATCTTTAGGTATTGCATTTATGACAGTAAGTATGGGTATAAGTGCTGCCTTACGTGGTGCAGGTATAACAAAAATCCCTATGATATACAATATTTGTGCAAGTTTGTTAAATGTTACTTTAAATTATTTATTAATTTATGGCAACTTTGGTTTTCCAGAGCTTGGAATAAATGGTGCAGCTCTTGCGACTACTATTTCAAGGGGTATTTCATGTACTATAGCTATTTTGGTGCTTGTTTTTTGGAAGTCTTCACCAATACGTCTTAAAATAAGAACTAGCTGGCTTCCGCATTTAAAAACACTTAAAGATATATTTAGGATAGGCATGCCAACCGCTGGAGAGCAATTTGTTATTCAAACAGGTCTTTTAGTTTATCTTCGTATAGTTTCAAGCCTTGGTGCTTCAGCATTTGCTGCACATCAAATAGCTATAAGCGTAAATTCTATGGCATTTTCAATTTCACAAGCATTTCAAATATCTAACAATTCACTTGTTGGACGCTCTGTTGGTGGCGACGACTATGATTTGGCAGAAAGATACACTATATTTTCGAGGCGCCTAGCAAGGCTAATTACAGGCATTGTTGCTGCTTTCTTTATAATATTTGCTGCAAGAATAGCAAGTATATATACCGACGATTTACAGGTAATAAGTTTAGCAATACCAGTATTCTATTTAATGTCTTTGATACAATATGTCCAGTCCTCACAAATGACAACTGCAGGTGCACTTAAAGGAGCTGGAGATATTATGTACCCATTATATGCATCTATATTAGGCATATGGGGTTTTAGAATAGCACTTGCTGCTGTGTTTGTGTTTGTGTTTGATTGGGGTGTTACAGGAGCATGGCTTTCGTTTTTTATAGACCAATGCGGCCGAAGCTTTGTTATAAAACGTAGATTTAGCTCGGGTAAGTGGCGAGAAATGAAGAGTGTTCGTGAAGAGCGTATGAGACTCAGAAATGAAAAACTCCAAAAAAGCACTAGTGTTTAGTATAATTTCAAAAATAGTAGGATGAACAACACTCATCCTACTATTTTTTTGTAACACAAGCTTCTAGCTTGTCATAGTATAAAGCATATAGCAAATTAGTTTTTCTAATTACTATAAAATTTTATGGGAAATTATAGGGAGGAAATATCATGGGAAATTTAGGTAATAATTGTTTGGTTGAATCTATGTGTCGTCATATAGGTCAAACTGTTACTTTATTTACAACTAGTGGAGGCTTATCAGGCGATGGCTTTACTGGTGTTTTAATAAGTGTTGATTGCGACTGTGTAAGATTACTATGCGACATCGGTGAAGCACCTGCTTGTCCAGTAGGATCAAGCTGTACAGGAATGGGAACTCCATTTGGAATGTGGAATAATAACTTCGGTGGTTCTTGCGGTAGAGATTTTATCGGTAACCCTCTTGGTGCAATCTGTGTTATCCCAACTTGTGCTATCGTTTGCTTTACTCACAACGCAATCTAGTAACCAATTAGTATCAAAAAGACCTCCAATTGCGGAGGTTTTTTCCTTTTCATAAATTCTTGCATTCTAAAACTTTAGAGAGAGAAAAATGTAAAGATGTTAAAACATATTGACACATAAGGGCAAAAAGCTTACCATATTACTTTGTTATCGAACTATTAATAGCTATTATTCGACTTAATATAAATTCTTGGTTAATATGTAGATAGGTACACACCGAAACATATCCAATATAGATTTAAGCAAAGCAGAAGACTCTTCTTTTCGAAATTCTAAATCTCTCGTTAGAATAACAATATTCTTTTTGTTACCATCTTCCATTGCCTTATAAACTGCCACAAAAAGCAACGGCATAGCCGTTGCTTAAATTGAGTTTTCGTAGAGATAGGCTTATCCAACAAGCCCTTCTATAACATATAATAATTATTATTGTCCATTTATTAAAGGAATGTATGTTCAATACAATTGATTTTGAACACTCGAAATAAGAAAATTGCTACCTTTGGGGAGCTTCATATATGATGTGGTCTTTTGGTGAATATTTACTATTCATAAATTTCTTTACCTAGCTTGTTTAAAGCTTTTTTCTCAATCCGAGAAACATATGAACGAGAAATTTGCAATAATTCGGCAATCTCTCTTTGAGTAAGCTCTGTTTCACCTAAAAGACCATATCTAAGCTCTATAACAGTTTTTTCGCGTCCTTTTAGCACTTTACTAATCTTCTCATATAAAATATTAACTTTCATCTTAAGCTCTACCTCATCCTCTATACAGTAATCTTCATCTGTAATTTTATCCTCAATTTTAACTTCATTTCCATCCGAATCTACCCCAATTGTATCTTGCAAATAAAGATCGTTTGAATACTTTTTTGAACTTCTTATATACATTAGTATTTCATTCTCAATACACTTAGCCACATAAGTAGCAAGTTTTGTTTTTTTATCAAGCTTGTAAGTATTTACACCTTTTATAAGTCCTATCGTTCCTATAGAAATTAAATCACTTGCCGATTCTTTGTTTGCAGAACTATATTTTTTCACAATATGAGCAACAAGCCTCAAATTGTGTTCAATTAACTTATTCTTTGCTTTCATATCACCTTCACTAAAGGCTTTTATAAGTTCTTCTTCTTCTTCTGGGGATAAAATATTTGGAAACGAATTAGCCCCTGAAATATATGCTGAAAAAACAAAAAAAGAAAACAAATATAAAAACACAAAAACACCCCCAGATGCTGTTTATAAATATTTATTCTGAAATGGGCAATTTTGTGCCTGTATAACTTAATATTACTAATTTAATATGTCTATACGAGCTGAGCAAGCTTAGTTACTGCAACATAAATATCGCTTATACGATACCATGTGGCTGAGTTTACGATACCTGTTTGTGGTATATTAAAAATCTTTTGAAAAGTTTCGACTGAATCTCTGGTACTAGGTCCAAAAATTCCATCAACTCTATTTTTAGGTATAGCAGGATAATTGTTTGATATAGCATTTAACTGTGTTTGTATTGTTCTTACTGCTTCAGAGCGTGAACCTTCTGAAAGATCTCCTGTGAATGATGTTGGAACGCCTGAAACTTGTTTTGCTTGGTCTAAATAAACATTACCTCCGTAATACCTTCTTAGAATCGACACGGCGTCGTGCCCTTGGTCACCAAGGGTTTTCGACCCCCATTGACTTAACCAGTTCGGACAAGAGGCTCTTTGCCCATCACAATACTGTGCAAAAAGAGGTTGCCTGATTCCTGGTCGTGTTATATAATTTTGGAATATTTCGTCTACAATTACTGAAATTTCGTTGTAGATATTTCTTCCGTAAGTAAATGCTTGGTCAAACTGCGTGCTTGAGGTTATTGTAAAGTTTTTGCCTTTACCCCTGTACCATTCAGTAAAAACTCGGTTTAATGTAAACGACATTATAGCTAAAACATTTGCTCTAATTGTATTAGCTGGCCAAGTTGCATATATTTCAGATGAAGCAACATTTTTTATATAATCCCTGTATTTAACGTAATAGTTTTTAGCACTGGCATCATCGGGATGCCCAGCATGAACAACAATAAATTCTGGAATTACTGGGTTATCTAAAACAACAAACCCTGTTGGTGGCGGAAGTTCTTTAATTTCATCCTCTGGGATTTTTTCAGGAAACACGCCCCAAAGCGTGTGTTCTGGTATTTGTATTGTTCTTTCAGGTGCAATTATTTCCTGCGATTTATTTAGGTTTACCCTTTGTATAGCAGTTGTATCTGCAAGTATCTCTACACCTTCTATGTGGACTGGCTCAAATCCGTTAATCGACACTTCAACATCATATTCTGCATAAGGTTTAATTGTAGAATCCGAAATTAAAGAAAATTCCTTATCTGGACATTTTAAATCTACAGAAAGTGTAGTTCCTGAACTGTCGGTCACAAGTTCTTCTATTTGCTTATCCTTTGTAAATACTTTTATTCTAGCTTCGTCTACTGGTAAAGCCTCGTTTTCTGTAAAAATGTTAAATCTAAGACGACCTATTCCGTCGTTGTTAGACTTAATTGTTTCGCTTGTTTTTATTAGCATAATAATCCTCCTGAATTCTCGTTATATCTACAATATATTAAATGGTCATAAAATCTTTACAAAATGCTGTCAGATTTTACATGAAAATTATTAGTATATTTTAACCCTGCTGGGAAAACATGTATATATAGAGTTGTTGCTTGGAGGAATATCATGATTAACAATAAAGTTGAAATTTGTGGGGTTAATACTTCTAAACTTCCTGTTTTAAAAGGTGAAGAAAAGAAAATATTGTTTGAGAAAATATTAGCAGGAGACGAAGAAGCCCGCGAACAATATATATATAGCAATTTAAGGCTAGTTTTAAGCATTATCCAGCGATTTAATAATAGGGGTGAGTATATAGACGATATTTTTCAAGTTGGCTGTATTGGGCTTATAAAGGCTATAGATAACTTTGATGTAACGCAGGGCGTTCAATTCTCAACATATGCGGTTCCTATGATTATTGGTGAAATTCGCAGATATTTGCGTGATAATAATTCGATACGAGTTAGCAGGTCTTTAAGAGATACGGCATATAAGGCATTGCAAGTAAAAGAGGCTTTAATTAACAAAAATTCAAAAGAACCGACTATTGATGAAATAGCAAAAGAATTAGATTTGCCTAAAGAAGATGTTCTCTTTGCACTTGATGCAATACAAGACCCAGTTTCGTTATTTGAGCCAGTATATAACGATGGGGCTGATGCAATATTTGTGATGGATCAGGTTAAAGATAATAAAAACACAGATATAAGTTGGCTTGAAAATTTGTCGTTATCAGAGGGATTAAAGCGACTAAATGAACGAGAAAAACATATTTTAGATTTAAGATTTTTTCA
>WQZK01000013.1 GCA_009780765.1 Defluviitaleaceae bacterium | reverse complement strand
CCAACCTCGAAAAGGCAAGCCTCTTCATTTCTGCGGTTATAGTTTGTAGAAAGCGAGTTTAAAATACCGTTTAGCGTCGTCGTTCTCATTATGCTAAAATCTTCACCCAGTGGATTTGATATAACAACGGCATTTTTAAAATTACACTCTTTATCATAATTAAGCTTGTCAAAAACCTTCGGGCTTTCAAACGAGAAATGCAAGCTTTCTGAAAAACCTACAGAAATCATTGTGTTTTTAATTTTATCTTCTATCGTTTGACTATATGTTTTTTTGCCAACAGTTGCTGTTCCTGCTGCAAGTGTTGATTTTATGTTGTTGTATCCATAAATTCTGGCAATTTCTTCAGCTAAGTCAGCTTCTGCTTGAATATCTGCCCTAAATGTTGGAATTTTTGCCACGGTTCCGTCCGATTCAATTTGTAGCCTTTTAAGAAACGTAACCATTTCTTCTTTTGAAATATCTGTGCCTAAAAGCTTATTAATTCTTTCTGGTGAATATGCAACTTCCCACGAGTTTCTCGTAGCAGGATAACAATCAACCATACCCTTAACAACTTCGCCAATACCAAGCATTTCTACAAGCTGAACACATCTATTAACCGACATAATGGCAACATTCGGGTCTAACCCTTTTTCGTATTTAGAAGAAGCATCTGTTCTAAGCCCCAACTTTTTAGATGTAACCCTAACGTTTGTGCCGTTAAAATTAGCAGACTCGAATAAAATCGTTGTTGTATTTTCACAAACTTTAGAACCTTCGCCACCCATAACTCCCGCTATTGCAAGAGCTTTTTTAGAGTCGGCAATTACAAGCATAGATTCAGTTAACTCTCTTTCTATGCCGTCAAGCGTTGTAATTTTTTCGTTTTCAAATGCATTTCTTACAATAATTTTTTTATCTTCAATAGCATTATAATCAAACGCATGAATTGGCTGCCCAAACTCTAGCATAACATAGTTTGTAATGTCAACAATATTATTAATAGGCTTTATGCCGCTAGTTGTAAGCCTATGCCTTAGCCATTGAGGCGAAGGGCCAACCTTAACATTTTTAACAATACGTGCAATATATCGAGGGCAAGCTTTGGTATTTTCAATTTCAACATCTATAAGCTCATTAATGTTGCCCTCTGCTTGCTCTAAAATGTTTATTTCAGGCAGTTTTAAAGGCTTATCATAGGTGGCGGCAACTTCTCTTGCAACACCTACAACAGAGTAACAATCAGGCCTGTTTGATGTTAACTCAAACTCAACCACATCTTCTCTAATTTCTAAAATTTCTAAAGCACAAGAGCCTAATTCCTGCTCTTCTGCAAATAAGTAAATGCCATCTTCAGGTGCTTCAGGATAGTCTGCTCTTGTATAGCCTAGTTCCTCTATTGAGCAAAGCATTCCCTGCGACTCTACACCTCTAAGCTTAGAATTTTTTATTTTTAAATCTCCATGCAAAACAGCCCCATCAAGTGCAACAGGCACAAAACAACCAACAGAAACATTCGTAGCCCCTGTAACAATTTGCACGGTTTTTCCGCCAACATCAATTTGTGTAACAACTAATTTGTCGGCATCTGGGTGTTTTTCTATGCTTAATACCTTTCCAACAACAACACCCTTAATATCTTTACCTATGTGATTAACAACTTCTGCAACCGTGCCACTCATTGTTAAGTCTTCCATAAATTTTCTTATATCTAACGAAGCAATATCAACATAATCCTTAAGCCAAGACATTGGTATATTCATAAAAACACCTCCTAGAAATTCTTTAAAAATCTTATATCGTTTTCGTATAATAATCTAATATCTGTTATGCCGTATCTTTGCATTGCAACGCGCTCAAGTCCCATGCCAAAGGCAAATCCCGAGTATTTTTTAGAATCTATACCCGACATTTCTAAAACATTTGGATGAACCATTCCGCAGCCCAAAAGCTCTATCCAACCGCTATCTTTGCAAACTCTACACCCAGAACCTTTGCAGGCAAAGCAAGTAGCATCCATCTCAGCACTTGGCTCTGTAAATGGGAAATAGTGCGGCCTAAACCTTACTTTCGTTTCGTCGCCAAACAATTCTTTAGCAAAAACTTCTAACGCACCTTTTAAATCGCCCATTGTAATGCCCTCGTCTACAACAAGCCCCTCTAATTGATGAAAAACAGGCGAATGTGTGGGGTCTAGCTCGTCTGAACGGTAAACTTTGCCCGGTGCAATAATTTTTATAGGCAGCTCACCTTTTTCCATAATCCTAACTTGAACGGGCGAAGTTTGCGTTCTTAAAACATGACCACATGTTGTGTAAAACGTGTCTTGCTCATCTTTAGCTGGGTGATTTTCAGGCACATTTAACGCCTCAAAATTATAGTAATTAGTTTCAACCTCCGGCCCTTCTGCAATAGAATAACCCATGCCTATAAAAATATTTTTAAGCTCATCAATAACAATTGTCATTGGGTGCTTGCTTCCAATTTCAAACTTTTTACCAGGTATTGAAACATCAATCTTTTCAGCCTTAATTTGCATCTCTCTTGCTTTTTTGCTTAAATTCCTTGTATAGTAGTCAAATTTTTCTTCTATAAAAATTCTAACATCATTAACTAGTTGGCCCATAGCTGGGCGCTCTTCTTTCGGCAAGCTTCCCATAGACTTTAACATTTCTGTAAGCTCACCTTTTTTGCCTAAAACTTTAACTTTAAGCTCTTCAATTCCCTTTAGTTCTGTAGCATTTTTCAAAAACTCTTCGGTAGAATTTTTAATTTTTTCGAGTCTGTCGTGCATTTTTATAACTCCTTTCCACGGTCGCTTCTTGTAATAAAAAACCAAATTTCACGCTTACACTTTTTGCTCCGCAAAACAGTGTTGGGCTAAATTTGTTTTTTTATCTTGAGTTATGCTCCCTTTCATCCACGGTCGCTTCTTGTAATAAAAAACCAAATTTCACGCTTACACTTTTTGCTCCGCAAAACAGTGTTGGGCTAAATTTGTTCTTTTATCTTGAATTATGCTCCCTTTCAAAAAAACGATAGAAGAATGAAAATTCTCTATCGTTTAATTTTACAACATTATTTAGAACTCGTCAAGATTTTTAAACTCATATCCCAAATCACGGTATTTTTGTATTAATTCGTCTAAAATCTCAGCACTTGTTTTAGAGGTATTATGAAGAAGAATTACAGCACCTGGATGAACCCTCGGAATAAGCTTTGAAAACGCATGTTCTTTGGTTGGTTGCTTTTTATTATCAAAATCCGCATAGCTTAGGCTCCATAAAAATGTTTTATAGCCTAATTCTTGAGTTAATTTCAAATTTTCTTCACTATATTTGCCTTGTGGAGGGCGATATAGCTTCGGAATTTCTTGCCCAGTTATATCTCTATACAAATCTTCGATTTTAGTAAGCTCCTCTGTAAACTTTGCTTTGTCTGTTATTTTTGTCATATCTGGGTGATTCATAGTGTGGTTACCTATTATATGGCCCTCATCAACAATCCTTTTTATCATCTCAGGATTTGCTTCAAAATAGTGTCCAACTAAGAAAAAAGTTGCCTTAACATCATTTTTTTTGAGAGTATCTAAAATTCCTGCGGTGTGTCCATTTTCATAACCTGCATCAAATGTAAGGTATATTACTTTCTCAGAAGTTTCTGAAACATAATAGGCATCAAATTTTTTAAGATAATCTGATGTTTCGTTTCCAACGGCTTTTTGCCCTTCTACAGGAAACCCAAGTCCCCAATCTTTGGCAAATACTATTTTGCTGCTTGTTCCTATAAAAACAATGGCAAGCACTACGCATAATATTTTTTTACAATTCATATTTAAAACCTCGTTAATTAATATTTTTCTTCGTATGTAGTTTGCCTAACATTGTATTTTTTTATAATTGTAAGGTTTTTCTAGATACCAAATGTATAGATAATTCGTTCTAGTTGTTTCTGGATTTGCTTCCCACGATTTGATACGCTTAGATTGGACATAATATTGCTAGGAGTGATTTTATATGAATTCGTATAAAGAAAAAATTGGCTACAGAATTAGAAGAGAAAGGCTTGTAAGAAACATAACTATAGAAGAACTTGCAGAAATGTTAAATCTTTCAACTGCTTTCATAGGTCTTATAGAAAGAGGCTACAGAGGTTGCAAAATAGATAACCTTGTAAAAATTGCTGATATGTTTGGGCTTACAGTAAATGACTTGGTGTATGACAAAGAAGATGATTTGCAAATAAGAGAACCTAAATATTCTAGCACTGTTATCGACAAACAAAATGCAGTTGCAACATTTGCTAAAAACCTTAATGAAAAAGAGCTAGATATTATTATAAATACTATTAAGGGGCTAAATGATTTATCAAGATTTTACACAAAGCCCCATGATATTGTTTCTGAATCTGAAATAGAAGAAACAGAAGCACTTAATGAGAGATAATTTTAATTTTGCTCTTAGAAAAGGCGGCTAATTCTTGAGCCTTATCAACAGAGTCGGCAATTGCTGTTACATGCCCCATTTTTCTTTTTGGGGCAGTTGTTTCTTTACCATAAATATGGACTGTAGAGCCCTTTACCATAAGGGCTTCTTCTATTCCTGTTACTACTGTCTTGCCAGAAAAGCCCTCTTCGCCCAATAAATTTTTCATGCAAGCTGGTTTTATAAGTTCTGCACTACCGAGTGGCAAGCCTGTTATTGCTCTAATATGTTGCTCAAACTGGCTTGTTACACAAGCTTCTATTGTATAGTGCCCAGAATTATGTGGCCTTGGTGCAACTTCATTGATATAAATATTATCACCCTCTGTTATAAACATTTCAACACAAAAAATTCCAACACCATCAAACACATTCATAACTTTTTTTGCTACTTCCATAGCTTTTTCAACAGCTTCCGAGCTTATAGGTGCAGGAACAAGAGTTTCGTCTAAAATGCTGTCTATATGCACGTTTTTGCCAACAGGATATACCTCTACTTTACCATCTATGCCCCTGCAAGCTAATACCGATATTTCCATAGTAAAATTTATCATTTCTTCTGCCATTAAGCTTAGTTTGCCCGAACCTAGCTGGTTGTATGCTATTTCTACCGAGTTTTGGTCTTTAACAACGGCATTTCCCTTCCCATCATACCCACCTGTGCAAGATTTAAGCATGTATGGATAAGAAAAAATTTCTCCAGCTTTATATAAATCATCAAAACAAGTTATTTCAATCATTTTAGGAACTAAAAGACCCGCACGCTCAAGCTCCGACTTCTGTGTATATTTATTTTGTATAATTTTTAAGCTTTTTGGAGATGGGTAAATCTCCACATTATTTTTTTGCATTTCAATAAGTGCATCGGCATTAATATGTTCAAATTCATATGTTATAACGTCGCACATGTCGCTTAAACGCTCAAACGCCTCTTTGTCTTCAAACGATGCTGTAATATTCAAATCTGATATACTGCTTGATGGGCAATTTTCTGATGGGTCTAAGGTAACTGTGTAAAACCCTAGCTTTTTAGCTTCTAGTATCATCATTTTTCCAAGTTGGCCACCGCCAATAATGCCTATTTTTTTATCTAGTATGCTTTTCAATGTAATGCCTCCTATGTATTATACTATAATGCCCATTAGGTATTATATCTGTTAAGTATAACACAAAAAAGATGCTCTCGCACCTTTTTTAAAGAAATATTAATAAAATTTAGTCTTTACTAACTTGCTTATAGCAAGAATCTCCTATAATAGGAATCTTATAAACCTTACCACTAAATGCCATAACCATCAAGAAAATTAAAGAAATAATAATTGCTATGTTTAATATAGTAACCGCAATTCCTGCAAAGAAACCAACAAACGGAATCCATCTAATAAGAACCAAAGCAAATCTTATAACATACAAAATCGACATGAAAATTGTAGATTGTAATGCATGAAACATAACATATTTATTTTTGCTTCCCGATGCCACTTCGCCAATATAGAAAAACAATCCTGTAAATGGACCCAGCAAATATGAAAGTCCTGCCGCTACATTTTGGTCTAACCCGAAAAGTGCTTTATTATTATTCATAAAAAAACTCCTAACTTATACTAATTTATATTTATAACTATATACGAACAAGTATAAAATTAGTCTGATATAATATTATTAATTCTTGTTTGTGCATTAGCTGCACGATTACTGTTTGGAAAATTTTCTATAACAGCCGTAAATATAGCAATAGCTCTTTCAAAATCTTCTTCAGATTCGGCAATTACACCAAGTTGATAGGTGGTGTCTGGCAAATAACTCGCTCCTTCTGGTGCATATAAAAGAACTGTTTCAAAAGCACGCCTTGCTAAATCTAGCTCGTCTGCATTAACATGAGCAAGGCCCTCGTTATACAATATATTTGCAGCAGAAGCAAATACCAACATTCTTAAATTTTCAAGCCTTTCAATCTCTTCGTCTGAAAACCCTGTATCGCTTATAGCATAAACTATGCTCGCAGCTTCAACAATTTCGCCACTTTCAAAAGTTTCACGAGCCAAGGTCATACGATTTAGTCTATCCTGCACATCAACCTCCGCAGAAAGTGTTGCAAGGGTTGCATTAAGATCCGAAATTTGTGAATCTCTAGCACGTAAAGCGTTCTCATGCTCCATTGAATCAAGTATTCTAAGGCTTTCTAGCTCTTCAAGCTCATATTGCAAAGTAGCAATTGTTTCAGCATCATCACTTGAAATGCTTGGCAAAATGAAAAGATATGAAATAAGAAGCATAAAGGCTGCACCTACAATAAAGCTAATAACACCTGAAAAATAAAACTTATTCCCAAAACTTTTTTTGTGCTCTTCTTTGCTAATTCTGTTTGCACCCTGCCCTGCATACACCGCCCTTTTAGTTTCTGTTATATTTATCACAGGCTTTGGTGCCCGCTTGGTTTGATGAATAACTTTGTAATAATTTAGTGCAATAGGGTTATTACAATCTATTGCTAAAACTTTTTTAACAAGGTCGGATGCTAGAGCCTTATCATCTTGTATAAGATAGCAAAAACTTAATAAGTTCAAAGCGTCAACAAGTTTAGGGTTTATTTCAAGAGCTTTTTTAAGCTGGATTATCGCCAAATCGTCCGATTTTTGAACAATATATTTTAGAGCCTGATTATACATTTTAATAGCATCGTTATAAAGGTCTAAATCTTTTCCTGAGTTTTGCAAATTCTCTATATACTTTGTTGCTGGATTATTTTCAGAAACTAAAGACGAGCTTATAATCCATTGCTTTAAAGCATCTGCAACATGGCCTATTTCACAATAAACAAGCCCTAATAAATTTCTTGCATAATAGTTATTTTTATTAAACTGAATACTTTTGTTTAGGGAATCTTTCGCATTAGACAAATCACCTGCCTGTGCAAGAGTTAAACCTTTATTATAAAGCAAATCAGAAATTCTTATAGTGTTTTTAAACAATACCGTATCAATGCCACAAATATTACAGGCGTTTCCAAATTCGATATTGTTACTACAGTTTGGACATTTCACAATAATCTACTCCTCACTCGCCTTTTGCGATACTTGATTGGTTATATACTGCAATAAATCCATCATGTCTTTAACTTCGTCCGCTTCAATCGAAGATTCTACATCTTCTATAGAAAGAATTGGCTTGTATTTGCTTACTTCTTCTTTAAAATTTATCATGATTTATACCTCCATATACTTTACAAACAAAAGTGCTTTTCAATCATTTTCAAAGTGTTATTAATTGTACTTTCTTCACTTCGCATTATGCTAAATAAATTATGTTTTTTAGCTTTTTCTGCCATTTCATTTGCACCTATTCTGAACAATTCGTTTTGCGTTTCAAATTTTTTCTCTGGATTTTTTAGCGATTTAATACAATTTGTAAAATCTATATGGTCTTCACGCTGATAATAGTCATTTATTATCAATTCTACTGGAGCTAATAGACAAGCAATTCTACTGTAGTCCGAAATTTCTAGAAGTAAATCAAAGTCCTCAATCCAAACATCCGCTACAACTTTGTTATCTTGCGATAGTTTAATAAGTTCAATAATTGAAAACTCTAATTGCTCTTTTGCACCATGTTTATCACTGCTTTTGTCAGCTAAAAACTCCTCAACAGACCTGCTAAAATACTCTTCCCAATCTATTTCTTGTCTTTTCGTAGAATTAGGTTGATACCTTTTTGTAATTATTGATTTCCAAACCTTAAAATTATCCTCATTCCAGTTATCGTTAAAATGAATAAATTTATGTTTTTGTGATAACTCCTGAGCCATCGTAGTTTTACCGCCACATGCTGTTCCAACTAGAAAAAATACGTTCTGCAAGTTATATTTTAAGATGTTGTTCGCTATATTCATGGCAATGCCCTCACATTATTTATATTCTTTAAACGACGTAAATACTGGAATTGATTTATTCTCTTCATAATCCATCGTTTTTAAGTATTCGACCAATTCGTCAAATTCACTTGAGTTTATGTCAACAAAACTGTCTAACCCTAAATATGAATTTTCTTCACGCTTTCTAACGGCTATCTCATTCGTAGAATTGCTAGCCAAAAAACATTTCGCATTTCTGTAAATATACTTTAACGCAACTGCCTCTAAATCTGCTTGCTTCCACCGCTCTCTTATAGATGTTTTTAAACTAAGTGAAATAGGCATTTTTTCGTTGTACAAAACTATATCAAATATAACATTTGGAACAAAACTCATTTTGCATTGTGCATACACAGGCTTTATCTCGTTATTAAGCAATACCCGTATAACAATTTCTTCAAAAACAGAACCATTAAGCGAATTATTGGAGCCATAGGTTTTAAGATAATATGAATACGCTTTACTTACAAATTCAGAAGGTTTCATATTTTTATTTACAATATTTTTACTATTTATTTCTTTAAATATTTCAGATACTTTTGTCATTTGCAATCAAAAACTCCTTCATCTGCTTCGCAATATCTTCTACAACAGGCACTGCAACACTATTTCCCATTTGCCTATACATTTGCGTTCTTGAAACTGGGAACTTAAAGTCTTTCGGAAAACCCATTATAGCCTTACATTCGTTTTCACTAAGCAACCTGATTCTTCCCGTATCTCTAACAAACGTACCTGTAAGTCTTTGTATTTTGTGATATGTAGAAACCAATGTTTTTACTTGAATGTCGCTATTCTCATCAACTATCTCAGGCCTGCCATCATCTTTTTTAAATAGATAATTATTTATTATACTATCACTCATATCATAGCCTTTTATATCTTTTTCTATAAACTTTGATATAAATTCTGGCTTAATTTCTGGCTCGATATAATTGAAAGAAGCAGTTTTAGTCAAAAAGCCAACAAAATACACTCTAACTCTTTTTTGTGGCACACCGTAGTCTTTAGAATCAAGTTCCAAAAATGTTACTTTATAACCAAGCGCTCTAAGTTCTTCCATTATCGCTTTAAATGTTTCTCCATTATTTATTGTTTTTATACCCAACACATTTTCAAGCATAAAAGCCCTTGGTTCCTTGGCTTTTAGTATTCTTACAATCTCAAAAAACAAATTACCTTGAGTTTTATGTGAAAACCCTTGCCTTTTACCTATCGAGCTAAAAGGCTGGCAAGGAAATCCGCCCGTTAAAATATTATGATTTGGTATATCATCTGTACTTATTTTTGTTATATCGCCTTTTGGCATCTCTTTAAAGTTCTCAAAATAGGTCTGTTGAGCAAATTTATCCCATTCAGAAGAAAAAACACACCTCATGCTATTTCTTTCAAAAGCGAGCCTAATTCCACCAATACCTGCAAACAAATCAATAAATGTTATTTCTTTTTTCATTATTTTCTAAGCTTCTCAAGCTGCTTTTCTGTTTCTAAAAGCATCGCTTTATATTTTTCGCCTTTTGCTTTTTCTTCATCAATTAGTTTTTGCGGAGCTTTTGCTGTAAACCCTTCATTTTCAAGCTTGTTTTCAACTCTTGAAACTTCTTTTTTAAGGTTTTCAATTTCTTTTTCAAGCCTTAAAATTTCTTTTTCTATATCAACCAACTCGCTAAAAGGCATGTAGATTACCGCCCCAGAAACGATTATCGCAACGTCGTCTTTATTTATGCCAACGTTATCATTTTGTATCAAAATTTCATTGGCATAGCCTAAAGTTTGCAAGAAAGAAATTCCTGCTTTAAATACATCGCCGAGTTTTTCATCTTCACAAACAATCGTCATATTAACTTTTTTAGATGGCAAAACATTCATCTCAGCCCTTAAATTTCTTATACTTTTGATAGCCGATTTGATTAACTCAATATCTGCTTCCTCTTGTGAAAACACAAGCTCTTCGCTAAACTTCGGAAACTCTGATAAAACAATTGTTTCTTCTTTTTCCTGTATTGTTAAGAATATTTCTTCCGTAACAAAAGGAATATATGGGTGCAACAATTTTAAAATAATTGTAAGCGTTTCCTTAAGTGTGAAAAGTGCGGCGTTTCTGGTTTTGTCGTCTTTATTATAAAGCCTTGGTTTAATCATTTCGATATACCAATCACAAAACTCATCCCATGCAAAATCGTATATTTTTTGAACCGCAACACCAAGCTCATAATTTTCAATATTTTGCGTAACTTCTTTTATCAAAGTATTCGCTTTTGATAAAATCCATTTATCTTGCGGCATTAGATCATTTAAATTTGCTGTTATTTCCGAATCTTCAAAATTCATCATAGCAAACCTTGTTGCGTTCCAAATTTTGTTTATAAAGTTTCTGCTAGATTCAATTTTTTCAAAAGAAACACGTTGGTCGGCCCCTGCTGCATTTCCAAGTATCAAAGAAAGCCTCAGTGCATCTGTGCCATATTCGGCAATTATGTCAAGCGGGTCTATCCCGTTATCAAGCGATTTGCTCATTTTTCTTCCCTGCGAATCGCGAACAGTTCCGTTAATCAAAACATCCTTAAAAGGCACTTCTCCCATATTCTCGATAGAAGAAAACACCATCCGAACAACCCAGAAAAAAATTATATCTTGCCCTGTAACCAAAACATTTGTTGGGAAAAAATATTCTAAATCCTCAGTTTTATTAGGCCAGCCAAGCGTTGAGAAAGGCCATAAAGCCGAACTAAACCAAGTATCAAGCGTATCTTCGTCTTGATAAATTTTTACAGAGTTACATTTTTCACACGCACTAGGTGCTTCAAGCTTTACTGTAATATGCCCACAATCTTCACAGTAATATGCAGGAATTCTATGGCCCCACCAAATTTGCCTCGAAATACACCAATCCTGTATGTTTTCAAGCCAATGAGAATAAATTTTTGAAAATCTTTCAGGCACAAACCTAACTTCGCCATTATAAAGAGCGTCTAATGCAGGTTTTGCCATTTCTGACATGGAAACAAACCACTGCTCTTTTATAAGTGGCTCAACTGTTTTTTTGCATCTTTCATGCGTGCCAACAGAATGAGAAATTTCTCTCGCCTGTGTAAAAAGTCCCATTTCCTTAAATTCTTCAATTATTTTTTTGCGAGCTTCATATCTATCCAAACCTTGATAGCTTCCTGCATTTTCATTAAGAGTGCCATCATTATTCATAATATTAATTATATCCAAATTATGGCGTTTACCAACCTCAAAATCGTTCGGGTCATGTGCAGGCGTAATTTTAACAACTCCCGTTCCAAAATCCATTTCAACATAATTATCAGCAATTATAGGAATTTGCCTGTTTACAATAGGCACAGTAACCGTTTTGCCAATGTATTTTTGATACCTTTCGTCATTCGGGTTAACCGCAATGGCAGTATCGCCTAAAAGCGTTTCTGGTCTTGTTGTTGCGAACTCTAAATATTCATCTTCACCATCAATCTTATATTTTAAATGCCAGAAATGACCTTGTTTTTCCTCATGGTCAACCTCAGCATCAGAAATTGCTGTTTCACAGTAAGGACACCAATTTACAAGCCTTTCGCCTTTATAAATATAACCTTTTTCATATAGCCTAATAAAAACCTCTAAAACTGCAGCAGAAAGCCCTTCGTCCATCGTAAAACGCTCCCTATCCCAGTCGCAAGAAGAGCCAAGTTTCTTAAATTGCTCGGTAATAATTCCACCATACTCGTCTTTCCAAGCCCAAGCACGCTCTAAAAACTTCTCTCGCCCCAAATCTTCTTTTGTTATGCCTTCTTGTGCCATTTTGTCAACAATTCTAGCCTCTGTGGCAATTGCGGCATGGTCTGTTCCTGGAAGCCAAAGCGTAGGAAAACCCTGCATCCGCTTTGTTCTAATCAAAATATCTTGAATTGTTGCATTAAGAGCATGACCCATATGAAGCTGCCCCGTGATATTTGGCGGTGGAATAACAATCGTAAACGGCTTTTTACTCTTGTCAATTTTTGCACTAAAATATTTTTTGTCTAGCCAATTTTTATATATTCTATCTTCAATCACTTTAGGATTGTAGTTTTTTTCTAATTCTCGTTTCATGATGAAACCCCCAAAAAATCAAATTTTCTTACTATTCTTAAAAATGAATGCAATTTTAACACAGTCGATAGCGACGACCATGGTTTCATTCTTGACCTCATAAATAAGCGAGCCTTCACTGTTTTTTACAATGACAGCATTTTGGCGTTTTTCACCTTCCCAATAGCTAAGAAAACTCATGCCTTCGTTTTCAGAAATACTCCATCTGCAATCGTCTAAAACCTTGACAAAGTAATCATCAGGGCATTTAAAATATTTCATAAGTTTTTTTTGAGCCTTTGAAAAATCTGAAACTTGCTTGCTCATAACTATTTCTCTCCGTTTCTTTCAAAATCCTTATATAGTAGCGATGGCTGAATTCCTTCATTATTTTGATATTTTCCAGATATGTATTTAGTATACTCCCCACAAATTGTGTGGTAATAAATCTGGCAAACCTCGATAAACGGATAAATCTTAATAGGCTGAACGCAATGAATTTCTAAAGTCCAAAACCCTGCAAACCCAACATCACCAAAGCCTGCCGTTACGTGGATATACATGCCAAGCCTGCCTATCGAGCTTCTGCCTTCAAGCATTGGCACTAAATTTTCAGTTCTGGTATATTCGTGAGTTCGGCCTAAATACAATTTTCCGGGTTCTAAAACAAGGCCCTCTTCAGGAATGACTATCTTACTTGCAGTATTAAGCTTTTTCATATCAAGATTATAATCATCATAAACCAAAAGCTCGTTATGAAGCTTTAAGTTGTAACTATTTGGGTTTATACATTTTTCATTAAATGGCTCGATAAATATATCTTTTCCTAGCCTTTTCTGTATTTCAAGTCCTGATAAAATCAAGATTTTTCCTCCTCATAACTTGCCACAATTGTATTAATTTTGTATTATACCATATTTTTTTGACATTTTCAAGGTTTTTTCTTGATTTGTAACTAGTATAACACATAAGTACCCCTCAAAAGTCTCGCGGCAGTGCTTCGGTCTGCGTGAGGCAAAGCCACACTTGCCCTCAGCTACTACCTTTTCGCAAAAATCAGGATTTTTGCGAGTTTGGCGACTTCGTCGCTTAAGTGTTGTGAAATCTAGCTTTTTAAAAGTATATAAACTTATCACAACATTATTGTAACACATAAGTACTCCTCAAAAGTCTCGCGGCAGTGCTTCGGTCTGCGTGAGGCAAAGCCACACTTGCCCTCAGCTACTACCTTTTCGCAAAAATCAGGATTTTTGCGAGTTTGGCAACTTCGTCGCTTAAGTGTTGTGAAATCTAGCTTTTTAAAAGTATATAAACTTATCACAACATTATTGTAACACATAAGTAACCCTCAAAAGTCTCAAATTTGTCTCAAGCTTTTACCAATATTCGTTCTACCTTTTTGCCATAACCCTAAGCTCTTTTGCAGCGTTTAGAGTGTTTTCTGTAATCGTAGCACCACCTATAAGCCTTGCAACTTCTGTAATTACGCCATTTTCTTCAAGTTTTGAAATGCTTGTTTTTGTGTTATTATTGACTGTAGATTTTTCAATCAGATAATGACTGTCAGACATCGCCGCAATTTGCGGAAGATGTGTTATACACAAAATTTGTTTAAAACTCGCCAAAACTGCCAACTTCTCGGCAACCATCTGTGCCGTTCTACCACTAACGCCTGCATCAATTTCGTCAAAAATAAATGTGCCTATGCTATCAACACTTGCCAAAACTGTTTTTAAGCTTAGCATAATACGGCTCATTTCACCGCCCGATGCTATCTTAGCTAGCTGTTTAAGCGGTTCACCAGCATTTGGCGTTATCAAAAATTCAACCCTATTATTTCCATTTTGGTTAAACTCTTCAAGCGTTTCTATATTAATTTTAAACTCTGCATTTTTCATGCCTAAGTCTTTTAAATGATTTTCGATTTGCTCTTCTATTATTTTTGCATTCTTAAGTCTAATTTTGTTAAGCTTTACACAGCTTTCTTTAATTTTTTCTAATATTTTAATTTGCTTTTCTTCATACTCCAAAAGTAGTTCGGCACTATTTATTAAAAACTCATATTCTTCAGTAGCTTTTTTATAAAAAGTTAGTATTTCCATAATATCTTTACCATACTTACGCTTCAATTTAGAAATAAGCTCAAGCCTTTCGTTTACTTCTTGAAGCCGTTCAGGGTCATCCTCCAAGTTTGAGTGATATTTACGCACCTGCCTTATAAAACCTTCAAGCTCCGCCGTTATTTCTTGAATTGTTTCAGAAAAATTTTCTGCATCGGCATCACTTTCACCTATCTCTAAAATCAGCTCCGAAGCCATGTGAAGCTTATCAATTGCACTATCATCATTATCACCAGAATACAAAAGCCCTAAAACCTTAGAGGCTTGCTGTATAACATTTTCCATATTTGAAAGAAGCTTACGATCGGCTAAAAGCTCGTCTTCTTCATTTTCTTTTAAGTTTGCATCTTCAATTTCATCTATCTGAAATTTCAAAAAGTCTATTTTAGAATTTTTGTCCATATCACCGCCAGAAAGCTTGGCTATTTTTTCGCTAATTTCCTTATGTTCTTTTAAATTGTCTTTTAAATTAACCTTAATTTCTTCAAACTCCGTTCCGCAAAACCTATCCAAAAGCTCAATATGCTTTGAAGCTTTAAGAAGCGACTGATGCTCATGCTGACCATGAAAATCAATCAAATACTGCGAGATTTCTTTAAGTACAGAAAGCGTAGTAGTTCTGCCATTTATACGGATAGAACCCTTTCCCGCTGTATTTATTTTACGGTTTATCAAAATTAGGCTGTCGTCATCAACTTCAACTCCTAATTCCTTTATCTTATCCGCATTTTCACTAAGAAAAAACACGCCCGAAACCTCTGCCTCGTATTCACCTGTTCGTATAAAATCTTTGCCTATTCTATTTCCCATTAAAAAATTTATCGAATCAATTAATATTGATTTTCCAGCACCCGTTTCGCCCGATAAAATGTTAAGCCCTGCTGTAAAATCAACGTCTATTTTCTCAATCAATGCAACATTTTTAATTTGCAAATTTTCTATCATCGCTATCACCTTTTTTATACTAACCCTCATTTAAAATGGGATTAGTATTAGTATACCACATAATTATACTATAACAATAGGTTTTCTGTATTCGTAATTTTTCTCTTCAAAATTTCTGGTTAATAAATTATAAATATCTGTTGATTTAATTTCTTTTTCAAGTGCTAATTTTGCCCTATTTTCAAGCTTCTCTATATCCTTAGCCAAATTTATAACAAGCGGTAATTTTGCATTTTTCTCAAGTTCTTTAAAAATTTCTGAAGATGATTTTTTAAATCCCAAGACCCTTATATATTGTGGCATTGTAACATGCTCTTTCTTTATATCCAAAATTATACTAATAATTGCACGGTTAAGCCTTGTCATTGTATAATTTTTGCACTTTACCTCTTTTAAAATATCTGTTATTTTAAAATGCTTATCAGAAATTTTTAAAATTCTGTTTTTCAAATCATCATTAATGTCAAAAACATCCTTTATGTCCTTAGTTCTTAATATATAGTGCAGTAAAAAGCTTAGATTATCAATATTTTTTTGCCTAAAATTTTCATAATCAGATTTTATTATTTCGTAAATATTTCCTGGGATATTATTTTCTATGTTTTCTAAGCCCTTCATAAGTCCTGCTCTAACTGCCGTTGCCGAAGCAATTTTATTATCTAAATCTATGCTGTGATACGGTGCAACAACCCTCTTTATAACAACAGGCTCTATCTTTGAATTAAGCTTTTTCAAGGCTTTTAAATATTCTATCGCTAAAATATTATTTGGCATGTTTAACACCTCTGCCATTTCAGGAAATTCCCTAATAAAAGCCTCTTTTCTAGCCAAGGGATACGACATTCCCTTACCTAAATTCTCTTTCAGGTTATTCTTAAATTCAACACTCTCATTTATAAAAAAGTCTGCAATTTTTTTCAATTTTTCTATATCAGCATTTTCTGCACCAAAACAAATATTATCAACAATACCCATAGATTCAAGCAAAAATACCGAGGCGTGCGAAAAATACTCGGCACTAGAATTTGCAAGCATTACAGGTAATTCTATGACCAAATCGACCCCATTTTTAAGTGCCATTTCCGCCCTTTTAAATTTATCAAAAGCAGCAGGATAACCCCGTTGAACAAAATTTCCACTCATAACAGCGACTATATATTTGCAATCTGTAACTTCTCGTGCTTTTTCTACATGGTATAAATGCCCATTATGAAAAGGGTTGTATTCTGCAACTATTCCTGTAATCTTCACATTCTCACCCAGCCTATAGTAATTTTTATTTGAATATGATATACTTTTCATAAACACAACTAAGGAGGTACCAATGAAAAGAATATTTTTATTTGCAATAATTTTCACATTTTCTATATTTATTACAGCCTGCCAAGTGGCACAAGTTCCATTTGAAGAGCTTCAAAACGGACAACAAATAACAGCAAGTCAAGCCAATGAAATAATAAATACTCACCCAGATGCAATAATCGTTGATGTTCGTACGAGGCAAGAGTTTAATACAGAACGAATACCTGGTGCAATTTTACTCACTCAATCCTCAATATCAGAACATGCCGAAACTGTGCTACCTGATAAAGATGCACTTATCTTAGTTTATTGCCAAAGTGGTAATCGTAGCCGCTCAGCGGTACGATTACTAGTTTCTATGGGCTACACTAATATTTTGGATTTTGGCGGAATAAGAAGTTGGCCTTATGAAACAGACTAACTTACCCCCAAAACCTAAGTATCGAAAAATCTATAATATCTAAAGCATAAGCAATACCCGCTAAAATGGCTAAATGCACTGGATAAAACGCATAAAATAAATACTTTGATTTTCTTCCTCTTTCGCCATTATAACATAATAAAAGAATTGCCGACAAAAAGCAACATAAGATATAAGGCCCTGCAAGTATCACAAAATTAATGTGTATGTTTGAAAGACCGCCACCTCGCAAAGCAAGTAAAATAACCATTATACCAGCAAATATAGGAGGAATAATTTTTCTCCAGTTTTCATTTTTAATAATTTGATACAAAAGAATTACTATGCTTGCTGCAATACCCCAATCGAACGAAACAAAATATTGCAACACTAGAGTTAAAACAAATATAACCCCAAACACTACTTTATTTTTAATTTTGTCATACAGCAAAAGTGTTACAATCCCTAAAAATATAGTAAACATAACATTAAGTGTATAATTTCCAAAAATCAGTGTAAACGGTATTTGTGCCGCAACACCTGCCAAAAAAACCCTTAATAAATATTTTTTTATGTTTGATGTGTGCTTATACCCTTCCACAATAAAAAATGCCATTATTGGAAAAGTAAACCCACCAATAGCAAAAAACATAATCTGCATCCATCTCGGAAAAACAGGAAAAAGAGCATTAGCCATATGGTTTGAAAACATGCATACTATGGCTATTATTTTT
>WQZK01000012.1 GCA_009780765.1 Defluviitaleaceae bacterium | reverse complement strand
CTAACGCAGTTTGCAATATACTCAAAATCTTTTTCAAAAAGCGTTAAAACATCAAGTAGTACTCTATCTTTAACGACTCTTGTTATTATAGGAACTTCGCAGTTTCTAAGTTTTTCTTCCAACTCATTAACCGAACAATTTAAAGGATTTATCGCAATAGCATATGTTTTGATATTAAATTCAGGCATTGTGCCACCACCTATTTGACCAAACTCTTCAATAATTTCGGCATTAAATGGTTCAAGCATACTATGAAGTATTACCGCTTTTTTGTAAAGACTTTCTTTATCAAGTAAAAGGCTATTAAGAAGGGGGATATTTTTAATTGCATTTTCTTCGTCCAAATACTCACGAAAGGTTGCCTCTAAAGCGGCAAGGGTTAGCTTGTCTATCCTAAATGCTCTTGTAAGCGGATTTTTCTTGATTTTTTCAATATATTCTTTTTTGCCGATGATAATGCCTGCCTGTGGACCGCCCAAAAGTTTATCGCCACTAAAGCAAACAACGTCTGCACCGTCTTCTATAGCCTTTTGCACAAATGGTTCCCCACTTATGCCGTATTTTTCTAAATTTATCAGTGAACCTCCACCAAGGTCATAAATAAGCGGAATATCATGCTTTTTAGAAAGTGTTGAAAGCTCCGAAATCAAAACTTCAGAAGTGAACCCAATAATTTTGTAGTTGCTCGTATGAACTTTTAGAAGAACTGCATCTTCAGTAATTTCTTTTTCATAGTCTTTTATGTGAGTTTTGTTTGTTGTGCCCACTTCTTGGAGTAGGCAGCCGCTTTGTGCTATAATATCGGGCACTCTAAACTCTCCGCCAATTTCAACCAACTCTCCGCGAGATACAATAACTTTTTTATCTTTTGCTAGAGTGTTTAATATAAGCAATACTGCCGCCGCATTATTGTTTACAACAACCGAATCTTCTGCATTGGTAAGTTTTTTAATAAGTTCTGAAACAGAATCGTATCTGCTGCCACGCTTACCAGAGGTTATATTAAATTCAAGATTAGAATAAGATGAAGCAATAGTATAGGCGGCTTTTGCGGCTTTTTCTGATAATAATGCACGCCCCAAGTTTGTATGGAGTAAAACGCCTGTTGCGTTTATAACGGGGCGAAGGTTCATTTTAGCGTCTTTTTTAAGTATTTTTAATGCGGTTTCTATAATTTCATTTATTTCAGGTGATTTTACGATTTTTAAATTTAAAATGCCAGTCCTATAATAATCAATCGCTTTTCGTAAGCTTTCAACTACAAGCGAACGGTTACCCACTTCTATTTCATTTTTTATAATACCTTCGTTTAGAAGCTCGTCTATTTTTGGCAAATTTTTGAGCAAATCTTTATTCACATTATTCATAAAACACCTCTGTATACAAAAAAATCCACCAAAACCAAAGTTTTAGTGGTAAAAGTATGCGGATGACAGGACTTGAACCTGCACACCTACGGGCACCAGAACCTAAATCTGGCGTGTCTGCCAATTCCACCACATCCGCTTACTCTAAATATTATACTATAGCGAATTTCAAATGTCAAGAACAAATTTTAAAAATAAGAAAATATTAACGCCACCGTATTGTGGTATTTGAATTTCTTATGCTGTCATACTGCAAACTAAATCTAATACGCCCAGCGTATAAGCCAACTATAGGCAAGCTGCCCTCAAAATTTGATATGTCGTACCTATTTTCTGCACCGTTTCGCTGTGATATTATGAGAATTATTTCTCCACTATCGCTTTGGCTACTTACATGAATAGATGATAATTCTCTACTAGTTAAGTTAAATGTTTGATTACGAGTACCGCTTCTGGCAGAACCTACAGAAATTGAAAAACCACCATTTAATCTATTTTCATATACATTTCTGCTCATCACCCAAGAAGAGCTGTTTGCAGAGCCACCACCTCTAACCATGACTACTGTAAAAAGCAATATAGCTACTATAAAAACAGGAGATGCTTTACGCCAAATTCTAATTTTTATCATACGAATCACCTTTTAAAAACTCTTCTAATCGATTAATCCAAGTTGAAACATAAGGATTAATTTGCTCTTCATTAGTGGCAGTTTCCTGTGTTGCAAGCGAAAGACCATGAACACCATGTGGATATATATGCATTTCATACGGAACTTTATGTTTTGAAAGACCTTTTGCGAAAAGCAGTGTGTTTTCAACTGCAACAGCGGCGTCATCTGCTGTGTGCCACATAAATGTTTTTGGTGTTTTTTCGCATATTTTAGTTTCTAAAGAATAATTTTGCAAAACGTCAGTATTATCGCCCAAAAGGTTATAAAAGCTTCTCTCGTGCTTAAATTTTCCGCCACTTAAAACGGCGTAGCACAATACAAGTGCGTTTGGTTTATAAACTTCAGAATTAACATCGCCCTTAAAAAACTCAGGCTTATGCCAGTAAACGCCAAGGCTTGCCGCAAGATGGCCTCCAGCAGAAAATCCCATAACAGTAATGTTATCAGGATTTACATTATATTTTTTAGCATTTTTACGAACGTGTTTAATTGCACATGCAAGCTGCTCTAAAGGCCTTGTAAAAAGTGGTGGATTTTTGACATCATAATGAAGTACAAAAGCATGAAGCCCCATTTTGTTAATGGCCAAAGCTACAGGCTTGCCCTCTCTTTCCGTTGTTCTAGCATAAGCCCCGCCAGGGCAGATAATTACTGCCCCAGCGAGGCTATTATTTGAATTTAGGTAAATTTCAAGTTTTCTTAACTCCGCAGAGTATAGCAAACTGTGTTGGAATTTATTATACCACAAAGACTGTAAAAAGTCTAGCAATGCTGGATTTTTTACAGTCTTTTATTGCGTTTAGGTAGTAACCATGCGGGTTGCCTAAGGTAAGCAGTTTTGAGTATTTTTTTGCACGTTGGGCAAACATCGGGCAAACATTATCCAATCGGGCAAGCACATTTTTTGTGCAACGTGATGAGTGGACATGGCCTTATTACGTCAGAACATTGGGCAAGCATTTTTCAAGTTTTTAGCAAAATAGCGTTCATCTACTATTGGCAAATAACGTAATTGGAGGACGCATGAGAAAGCCAAAGTATTATAAGTTAAAAGAACAATACCCAGAATATATAAGTTTAGAACAACTATCGAAAATTTGCAAGATAGCTAAACGGAGTGCAAAGTATCTTTTAGATCAAGGAATTATCCCTTGTCAAGACACAGGAAAAAGTACATGGCGATACAAAATTGCTCTTGAAGATGTTATTACTTATCTTCGGCGACGCGAACAAGTAGGCAGTATGATACCGTGTGGGGTAGTTATCTCACAAAAGTCCAATAAGGAGCAAATACTTAATAGCCGTAGGTGCTTTGCACAGTTAGTAACACCAAGGCAAAAAACGGAAATTGCTGATTATTTCAAGTTTATTTATAACGAATGCGATGATATTCTCACAACTGCCGACATTGTTGAAATGACAGGGCTAGAAAAAAGCACTATTTTGAAATGGCTAGGAGCAGGATATATCAAGCATATCGAGAAAACCCCCAAGTATATTGTTCCTAAACAGTATCTTATGGAATTTGTTGTTACTCGAAAGTTTATTGAACACAGAACAAGTTCGGAGCATTTCAAAAAAATAATTGAAGGATTTGAGATATGGAGAAATGCAAAATTATAACTGTTGCTAGTCGATCGAGATTGAAAAAAATTTACATGCTCCTATAAAACATGACACACTGTTGTCATCAATGGTAGTGTAAAATTATTTTTACACTACCAAGCGAAAATCTCAGCAATATCAGAATTTTCTGTTATTTGTTGTACATTGTTCACTAATGACTTCATTATAGCATCATAATAATCTTTATACTGTGCTTATGCATAAGCTAAAATGTATATTTGATTTTTTTGCACTAGAACTATTTTTACAAAATATAATTCTTTGAAAATACTGAGAGTTACAACACATCTGTGAGTGAAGTAATAAGTAAATATAGCAGGGATTGCAAATCCCCATTAAGGGTGCAATCACTATATTTAAAAGGATATTTTATTGCTTATTTATAGATCATTAAGGTATATTAAAATTTCATTGATAAACCGTGAACTGATTTCTTGTTGAGTTAACTCATCAGAATCAATAATTATTGACTGCTTAAAGCAATGACTATACTTACGATAAGTTTCGTCGATTGAAGTTTTAAGTATCGCTAAAGTCTTATTATTTATGATTGTTCCCTCAGCACCAACAATCCCATGTGTATTTTCTCTGCTAATGGTTGTTTCAACATTGCACCTAAACGTAATCAACAATGCAATTTTTTCAGAAAATCTTGACAAGCTAAAATAGCTACTAGACTTATCGTATTCCTCTTGAGATAGTTGCCCATTGTCATAATGGAATCTTGCCCAGCATAAAGCATCAAAAATTCCACGCTCACAGATAACCAAGTTGTGATTGCTATTAAAAGCCTCCGTTAATAGTGATAATGTTTGCGAAAATGTCCAATCATTGAACATTGGAGATAACTTGTCTTTAATTTTGCAGTATCCCGCAGCCTCAGGAATAATCTTATATTCCAATTTGCTTCTTCTCATTAATTTTTCTGCAACTTTAATAGCTCCAGACTTTCCAGAATTGGGCATCCCAGAAACCTCAACTATGAAAGGTAGCTCATATTTACTACGATAATTCGCTAGAGCATCAATGACGTTACTGTTATTAAATATATTCTCTATCGTGATTTTACTCATTAAAATACCTCTTAATAATATCTTTTATCAGTACGTAGTTATTGTAATAAAGGTTGCAAAAAGCCTTTTCATGATCTTTTTTATATTGAAAGTAGTTAACCCTGTATTGATTTTTAGACTGATTTGTACTATGCCTATTTATTCGTTTACTTGAGATAACTTTCATATCTTCTCGTGCCCGTTCAATGCCTATATCAATAATCGTACATCTTAGATTGTGGTCATTTTCTGTATAATATATTATAGCACCTGCCATTTTTAATTTAAGAACATTCGTATCAAATCTCGTGCTTGCATTTCTTGAAAAATTAGATATTTTTGAAAACGGAAAAATAACTATCACTGTCTTACCGTCGCCTGTAAGTTCCTTTATAACGTCTTCATAATCCTCCGCCCAACTTAAATCTCCTCCAAACATGACAATATTTTCAGTCGCATTTCTCATCAAAAAAATAGTTTTCTTTATTAGTCTAGCTTTGCTAAATTTGTTTCTAGTCATAAAGCTTATTAATATATTTATTGCAAGTAAAGCGATGATAAAATATGCACCAAAAGGCTCAAATTGCACATACCAATCTGGCATATCTAGGCTTTGTAGAACGAAAGCCATTATTGATGAAAAATTTACAATGTACTGAAAGACAATGACTCCATTATGTTTTTTCATTAGCAGTATCTCCTTAAAGTTTAATCACTATACTAGTATATTGTTTTTATTCTAAATTTCGCCTTAATTATTGGGTAATTTTGTTGTGACACTCCTCATTAATTAGCATACTTTTTATGATTTTTCTAAGTATGTTGAGTATATATTTTTTGCGTTTTCCAATATAGATGGATGTCTTTCTTTAGGGATACGACTCGTTATTTTAACAATTTTATCTTCGATTTCCTCTAGTGATTTAAAATCAAAAAGGAAAGCACATATGCTTGCGATTCCGCTTTCACAAATAATTCTCATTTGTGAAGCACGTTCGAAAGAAGCATTGCCGTGTAGTTCTCTATTTCCATATACAGAACGTGTTCTCCCGTGTCGTTTATCAAGAGTTTCAATAAATGCGTCAACAATTTTATCAATTATTTCGTAATTTCCATCTGTACGCAGTATTTGCAATAGCCCAATAAATACAGGTAAGTAGGATTTGGTGTCAGCAAATGGTTCTATCTTGATTAATTTTAATATTAATTCATCTATAGCAAAATCATTAGCTTGCAATGAATAATATAAGTCTAAGCTATCAATGTTTATAAACGAGAAATTGAATTTTGATATATTTAATATCGCATTTCCAAGTTCGATGTTTGATAACCAACCCAAAGTATGTCCTGATTTTAAAAAGCCCCAGAATGAAATTGTATTTGAATTTGTTATCTTACAAAGGAGTTCTGTTACCATATCTAAATAAACATAAGTAGCACCATTATCATAGGCTATTGCACAAGTATTCATCATACATAAGAAATCACTGGTTTTGGATTTTGTCATATCGATTTTAGATATTAATTCTTTTCCTGATTCAGAAGGAAACGTTACAGCAACATTACTAGATGTTTTTATGAAATTAAGTATTTTCCTTATACGCTTATCTTCTTCTATAAGTAAATCATACGAGAACGATACTATTGTTTGGTAGTCAATGTAGATTTTATTGCAATTTTTTAATAAGTCTAAACAATTAATGGTTTCCATAAAGTACAAACTCAAAGAGTCCATAGCAATTTCATTTATGTTGTTTTGTCTTTCAATATTGAAAATCTCTACATCTCCTGAGAATGTCTTCAGTATCTTTAAGTGAAAAGGTATATCAGCATATCTCCATTGCATTATATCTTTCATCATAGAAATACCGTATACATACTGCTTATTATACATTTGCATTATGGACTCATAATCGCGAATCAGTTTTTCGAAAATTTGCTTAACTTCGGATGTCCATATATCGTTTCCATTTTCATCTTTTTCCAAAGCTGTTATGACTCGAACCCAGTGTGTATGTTTAGGGTACTTAGAAGTATATTCACTAATATGGATCCATGTATCAATATCATTAGTTCGTAAGCATAGTGACCAATATAATTGATGTGCAGGTGACGTTGGTAAGTCAATCGCTAAATCTTTAGCTTTTTTGGCAGAATCAAGGGCTTTATCAATATCTCCAATTAAGACATAGTAGTTAGCATACAGAATATTTACATTAATTTCATCTGCATTTTTTGAATGCGAAAGTAGATTGAGTAAATCTTTTAAGTTCTGAATATCAAACAATGCTTTGTACAGTTCACAAGCACTATATAAATAACTTATATCGTCTGTCTGTTCATATAATTGAGAGTTTGTTGCAGCATATGTAGGCAAATCTCCAATAAACTCTGCTTTAGCGGCATTAATTCTAAGCTGTAGTATACAGTCTATTGAATATTCGCTCATTCCTTCTAGTAGATTGAATATTCCTGTATCCTTTTGCGATTTAATGTAAAGACTTAAACATTGTTCAAAGTAGTCATTCGGATTAATACCAATTACAAAAGCCTTATTATTTTTAATATCGTTTAATTTTTCAATAGCAAATGTAATTTCGCCCACTCTATTTGCAAACCTTATTAGATCCAAAATGACTATTGGGTCTTTAGATTCTAAATATAGCGTATCCAAACTTTGCAAAGCTCGTTGAGTTGACTCGAAGCGATAAATATACATACTCTCAATAAATTTCATATAATTATCAAATGTTTCATTTTTCTTAAAGTGGTTGATACACTCAATAAAACATTCTGGATTTTCTTCTTTAATTTCAATGCAAACTCTCAAAAGTTGATATTTGAAAAGTCTTTGGAGTTCATCATCTGTCTTAATTGCAGGCCATAAATAGTTGTATATCTCAATATATTTCTTGCTTTCAAGTAAACTTTCTATATGATTTATTTTTTCATTTGTAGTACAATATCCTTTTGAGTTGTTATCAGAATCAGGAAGTGTGCTTATAAAAAAAGAATAGTTGTCTTTTGTTTCTTCAAGAGCATGTTTTAATAAATTCTGTGGAGCCTTATTGGATTCTTTGCCTAAGAGAACGATGCAATTTAAGTACACATCTGCAATTAGACAACGAAAAAACTCCACTTCATCTTCAGTAAGATTTTCCTCAATTTTCAATATAATTAGCCAAATATTATATAACTTGGCAAAATCCATATCAGCACGTCGAATGAAATCGTTATCATTTTCACTATAAATTAAACTAGTATAAAGAGTGTTTATGTACTGCGAATGAAGTAATAGTGACGGCTTGAACTCAAGTGTTTTATAAATGTTTATTACGCTATCAAATTCCATTCTTATAATAAAAATATTGCACAACGTTTCAAAATACAGTTTTTTATCTTCATCATTATCTAACTTAGTGCTGATTCCTTCTAAATATTGCTTCCCATCAAAATTAACATCAACAATTGTTGTTACGAGAGCATAAATACACATACAAATAATGCTATTAGGAAAGTGTTCTAACGCTTTATTTGCTATATTATTAAGCTCGCTATAAAGGTTAGGGTCTTTCTGGTTTAAATAGTATGAAGCCATTATTGAATAGCCCTTGTCGTCGAACGGCAAATTTCCTTTTTTGTGCTGTTCTATAAATTTCTTTGCATTTATAAAATCAGACATATTAATATATATAGAAGCAATTCCAAGTAAAACACGAGATTGAATACTCTTGTCTAATGAGCTCATCACAGTATAATCGTTTATCAATTCTTGATACTTCGAAAGAGCGACATCTAATTTACAATTTGAGATTAATTTCTTTATTGCATCAAGTGTTGATGTTACAGAAGAATCTAGTATCTGACTTGATATTGAATAATCTGTAATCATATAATAAGTGTTTTGAACACCGAAATTAGCCCCATCAAATGAATTAGTGCCATTTTTAATAACAATACTGTTTTTTAATTCTCCTATGACCTCTGGTGCAGGATTAAAACCTTTGGATTGATATTGTTCGTTCTTATTTCTCTTTTGAAACAGTGTTTCAATCCATTTTTTTATCTCTATCATTATGCACCTCTTTTGTTATAATACCAAAATTAGCTCCCTCAAAACTATTAAATGAGCTCTTGTTGCCTTTAATATTAATGTTGTTTTCAATTATTCCTTGCTTTTTATCACGCTTTTTGTTTCTGAAAAACATGCCAATAAGAACACCGAATATACTAACGCCAACACCACTAAAGAGCCACGATGCATTTTTCAAAGTCCAATCCCACAATGTTTGTAATAAATTTTGGTCAGTCATTTATAAAAGCTCCCTCCGTTCTTTAAATTCACATTAATAGCCAATACCTTATGATTGCTATGTCGCTCATATGATCATAAACTTTTGATTCTTGACATTGTCAACACCTATGCAATATATTACAGCAGGGTCAAGATTATGTTCTGCTGCAATAATATGAAAATCTACTGCTTGTAACACTAATTGCTGTTCTTTGGTTTTTGTTCTATCTTGTTTGATGCGTTTTATTTTATCAAGTATTATAAGCCTCACTCCATACTCTACATTATTGATTTGATTCACAATGTCAACATCGCTCATGATACTGTAAGTCATACTCCTAAAAGCATCAGCAAACTTTTTAAACTCGCATCTTGAAATCCTTTTTAGTATCGTTTTTTTATGCTTTTGGGGTATTTTGATACGCGAATAATGTTCCCCATTAATCTCGCCATCAATATAATCCCAAAAATCTGTGACATCTAAAAATGCTAGTTGCTTTTTATTAAGGAGTGATGCAATAATATCTATTTCATTTTTATCATAATAATAAAATGTACATTCACTTATCTTCGAATCATTTATGACCTCAAAAATATGTCTATCATTAAATGGAGATAGTCCAATTATATTCAGCTTTCCAGTAATATCTACCAATTGCTGAAATGGATAAACTTCTTGAAATTTTAAATTTGGATTCTCAACTTCACAGCCACACCTAAACGGGCAACTAAGTCATCTACATCGTCTCCCCATGAGTCCACATCTTTTGTCACACCAGGATTATTTAAGTACGCATCTGCCAGTTTATCAATTCCCTTATTTGCAACGGAACTTAAGTTCACTCGATATTGTTTATAGTTGTCGCTATACGTGGTTATAGCGGTTGAATAAAGATGCAAAAAACCTTCATCTACCGATGTATTTTTATACGGCTTGTCTGGTAGACTATTTCGAAAGGAGTCTTTTTGATATACATCTTCCAAAGTATCAAAATCCCCATGCAAATGAAAAACACTTTTGCCAGTAGCTAACTCTATATTTTTATCGTAATTTGTGGTGAAAATTTTTTCGTAATCTCTTAACCACCCCACAAACTCTTCTGAAAACGCCTTGTATGCGACATTTACGTTTCCGTTATCATAAATCGAATTTAAAAAGTTAGTTCAATTATTGTTCTGATATTGTATCGCTTAGGATTTCCTAGTCTGTTTTTGTTGCAAATAATATCATAAATTAAGTAATAATCCTCAAACCCAATGTCAGTCATTTTCAGCGATTTCTTGTCGTTGTACTTCCGCTTGAAATCAGCCAATGACTCTTTCCCTACAGTAAGAACTGCATATCTATCGTTTGCACCTGAAAGGGTGTTAATAATTTCGACAAATAAATGACCTAAGAAATATTTCACTGAAATTGGCTCATCCATAATAATATGCTTTGGGAAATCATCGCTTTCAAGAGATTTTAATCCCCTCAACACAATATCTGCGTTACTAAAACAATATCCACCATGTTTTATATTGACACCATTGCCAACAAGTAAGTTGGTCATTACTTAGCCTCCTCAATACTGAAATAGTCATCTCATAGGTCCACTAGCTCTTTTTCTCTCCACTTAGTTTACCCTTTCGGCTAAGTCTTCAATATCAGCTTGGATGGACATGAGAAATAATCTTACAGTAAATTGTAAAAAAATATGTTAGGATAGCTGGATTCGACGTTTCTACCATTTCAGCTCATACATTATGTCATACAAATGATACACTTATGTACAAATATGGCAGAATAGACATACGCTCATTGCAACAAATTTTTGGACACGAAAATCTGGCGACTACTGAGATATATACTCACGTTGATGATAACCAGCTATAGGCAGCAGTTAACTCAAATCCCTTAGATTATGTTTAGCTAGGGGATTTGTTTATCAAAACTATTAATTCCGTAGTTTATAAGGGTAAGAGTAAAGCTCTTTATGCTCCATTTTTCCTATAACGCTACCATTTTCAAGATGGAATAAACCACTCCATTCACCCCTGACAAAATCACGGCTACTTATGCCACCAGAGTGGAAGTTTTTCTCACCTAAACATGCCCAGAACAATCGCAAGTTGTTGTCTGCTAAGTATTTTTCAATATAGTCTTTTCTTATTAATAATCCATTGCTATTCTTAGATAAAGTCCCATCAAATGCGACAAGTATATCATCCTTATTGTAAAAATATCCATCATACTCTCGTTGCTCTAATTCGAGATAATCGATAATATCTTTACACGGCATATAAAATGAAGTGGATTCTTCTTGGGATGAGTCATATCCTTCTTCCCATGTAAAATTCGAATAAGTCGGCATAACCTTTGCTAGTAGTTTTTTTACATTTACAGTAGTTTCCCATTCTTTTTCCTCAAAGTATAGAGACACACCAAGTTTTGAATCATCAGTATCATAATTTTCGAGAAGGTTTTCAAGCTCTCTTACAGGTAATTCATCCAAATCTTCCATAGTTGATTTAAATTTTGGTATCATACTATTATGTTTTTCAACAATCTTTTCTCCTGTTTCAATTTCATACTCCCGCCAAGAATCTCTAAATACATTATTACAACTTGGAGACCAATAATATTCTCTATTAAATAATTGATATATACTATATCCTTCGGGAAACCATCTGCCCATAAAATTCCTTGTTTTAAGATCACTCATTATGTCTTCAAATGATTCTTGTTTTACAACGGTTCCAAATGACATCGACCATATATCTTGTCTACCAGGGGTATCATAGTCATCTTTAGATGTGTTTTTTATATTTTCGTATTGGTACAACATTATCCACTCTTGACCTGTTTCATCAACAAGCTGCAACTTTTTAGGATGCTTATCTAAAAAATTACCTTCTGACTTTGCCCATTCTATAATACTTTCTCGATTTTTTTCTGTTAGGCAAACAAACTCATCCTCTAAGGTTTCATTTGTATTAAATTTTGGTAAGTTTGGAGGTAATAAAAAGCTATTGTTTAGAGTTGGGTCGAAGTCACGAACATCAGGTTCCCAAGCCCCTTCAAATGTATCAACATCTTCTCCAAAGTCTCTCCAACGCCCATCTAGATGATGTGTATCAGAAATTCTAGCCAATATATTATACATAGCTATCCACTGATATTTCTTGCCGATTCGTTCAGCTTTTTTAGTATCGTGCCTATCATAGTATCTATCGCTAGTATCACGGACTCCAAACAAGTCATCACTATATCCCAATTCATCTCGGATGAATTGCATAGCATAGTGATATAAGTTCTCTATATTGACATCTTTAAAGTAGTTTAGTGCCGATTGGAAAACATACCTACCAAAATCACCATACATGCCTTGTTTTTCAGTCTTCATTGAATATACAATACGATTGAATCCACTATTTCTTACATCTTTAAGATAATACTCTTCCTCTTCGACAATCGGAATAGCCTCTGAGCGATATGGTGGGCGGACTTTATTACAATCAATTTCATTTGCAACACATGGAAATTCATATATCCATCTTTCAATAATCAATCTAGCATAATCGCGCAACAAGACATCTGGATATACATTATCTTGATTAAAAATCACATCATATACATAAACTGATAATTCTTTGAAATTTACATCATCGTTCTCTTTGCGGACACGCTTCATACAAGCACCAAAAACAACTCCATACAAACGTTGAATAACATACGGATCATTTACGGATTCAAATGCTTGAAGTAAGCCTTTGCACATGTGAAAATTTAACTTTAGTAACTCAATCATTGCTTTCGACGCCTTATCTCTCAAAGGCCTATTAGAAGATGTTAATAGCCAGCCAAACAGTTTTAGAAGTAACTCTATTACCGTTTGGGACATTTTACTTAAATATTTTCCCTTGTCAAAAAGTTCAACTAGCTGAAATAATCTCTCTTCTTCATATAATTTATTGATATATATTGTCCACATGTAATCACGTTCGTTAAGCGGTTTATGAAGTAAAATATTGTGGAGTAATTCGGCATTTAGAGGGTGGCTTTCCTTTGTACTGTTAGCAATTAATACATTCCAAACTATATCGCAATCCACTTGATGGTCGTTTACAAAATCTATAAAATACTCACTATTTATATTATTTGATTTTCGCCAAATAAAAGATTCAACATAATGTTTAGCAAGATCGTATTTATAATTTTCATCAACTACATCGTTAATAACATCTATGCATTCTTCTCCATATTTTTCGGCATATAGTCCACAGATGATTATAAATACATTTATATCTACACGAAAATCACCTTTATTTATTTTTGATACTTCATTTTGCAAGTAAATTTTCAGACTTTCTTTATCTGAGAATTTTTTGAACATATGTTTCGCTAGTAGAAAATCTTCAAGTAAATTATATCCAAAAGAGTATATATAAGATTCAGACCTGAAAAAACTAAGTAATAGTCCTGATTTTTCTAGTGCTGCAATAAATGGTGTTTTATGATTATCTAATCCGTGTGTTTTCCAGTAGCCTAAATTTAAAATATCCATTTTTGAGATATAATGCGAATCGTTATCCACCATAAACTGTACAACTTCAGCAACAAAATTTTTAAAGCTACCTGATAAGCCGTCTACATTTATAGTTTTTTCAATATCTTCACCTGTTTTTTCTATAATTTTCTCAAAAAGTGTAAGCATATCGTAATTTTCGCCGTTATAAGTTTTACAAAAAAGTGTTAGGAATAGCGGATTAGTCATCTCATACTGCAAAAAGTAAGCAGGGGAAAAAGATATATTGTAGTAATTTAAAAATGATGTCATAGCATCTGCTAAATTCTCCCGAAATCCATAATGTATTATTTCAGCAATCTCACTATTTTTAATTCGGCTAAGGGTTGTATCATCAAATACCAGTTTTTCATAGCCTGAGCGAACTGACACAGCTAAACGAACAAATTTTAGTTTATTTACTTCATTAATAAATTGGATAAGACCGGTTTTCCAAATATCTCTTGTTGCACTTTCATTTAAAGCATCTATGTATATCACAGTGCAGCACCCATCTGCTTCACCAAGACCCTCAAGAACATATAGTAATTCACTTATTGAATATGTCAAATTTAGCTGCTCAACAATTGAAGTATTTATTGGATTACTCGATAAAAACGTATGTCCTAGTAAAAGTAACGCCCTATTACCTAGAGAAATATTTTTTTCTGCAGCAGTGGCAAATAATTGTGATTTTCCACTCCCTGCCTCACCACTTATAACTAAAACTTTACCTGTTATTAGCTTTCTTTCTGTATCGTCAAAACTTACTAGCCTAGGAGTATTCAAAAGCCACTCTAAATTTCGAACCTCAGACCTAATCTTATTCATTTCACTTATATTTTCGTCAGACTTGCCATTTACAAAGCAACTCTCTTTTTTCGATATTTCCATACTCAATTTTGTGAACTCTATAGAAAATTCTTCCTGTAAAGTTGTTGACCAACTTAAACATTGAGATATAGTACTTAAACTAATATCTACTATAGAAAGTATCTTATCATATATTTTGTCAATTAAGTCGCGATTATAGCCAGAATATCTCCATATGTTTTTCTTAATTTCTTTCATAGCAACGAACTTTTTTTGATTTATACGGTGTATTGAGTCATCCGTTTGTGAAAATAGCTCAACATATTCTCCTATATTAGTGTCTACATTCAACTCACTATTATATCGTGGACCTAATGAATCAAGGCTTACCTCAATATGAGACTTAAACCAATTTGGAGTAAGATTATGCTGGTTAAAGTATAAAGATGCAATTATGGGATATTCAATAACCCTATCTAAAATAGCTTGATTATTTACCAATACAAGGGTAATATTGGCTGACTGCAATGTAGTTTCGATAGCTTTGTATTGCTTGCTTGTAGTAGTCAATTCTTTATTGCAATAAAAGTAAATTGTATCTAGTTGATTAGTATAATATTTAACAGCTTTTCTCGTAGACTCAGCAAATTGTTTGTAGGCTTCTCCTATCGAAGTAACATACTTAGATTGAAAACTTATTTGTTTATTAGTTTTTGTATGTAATACTGGTAATACTTCAATACCTGGATTATTAGGATTAGAGTGCAAGATAGCATTATTATCAAAAAACATACGATTAAACAATAGCCTGCACATATTTTCAAACGAGGTTGTTTGGTCTTGGTTGCAAGCTTCAAATTGTGACCAGTTAATATTGTTATTCACTTGATCCACCCCTTTCATCATATACTTCTATCAAATTATGTTTTTCTTTTAGTTTTATATATCCAAAAACCTCTTTAGCATAACTATTCTAAATTAGCTTTATGGGGTAGAACCTTCAAAACACCTTTTTGCTCTTTAATTAAAATATATGCTATAGCTCTTGTCTAGCGAAAGTAGATTTTATAAACAAGTTAAGCTTAAACCTATTTTCACAATATTAATGTATCTAAACATACCTTAAAATTTGATAATTCCAAGGGACTCCAATCATACTATCCTTATTAACTGGCATATTAAATGTCATTTTAATCTTATTTGTTGGAACAACAATTTTATCAGTAAAATCACTTTGAAATTGTGAAATCCTTGTTCTAACACATAATTGGTTGCCCGTAATAAATTTCAAACCATCTTCATCATACATACTTGCTAACCCATCAACATAAATTTCTACAATTTGATGTTTTGCATTCGAACTATTAGAAGGCAGACAGCCGTCGTATTTTTCAAGTATTACATCAACTGACATTACTTCTGTTGTACCTGGAAGGTATACAATACGGTTTGGATATTGTTCTAAAAAACTGCGAATGAATATACTACATTTTTCGTATTTTTCTAATTGACATAACTTAATTGGTTTTTCGAAAAATCCAATTTTGAAACGTTTGCGAAGTCTGCCCTTACTTGAAAAATATATTTCAAAAAGTATTCCATTCAGTATGTGCATGGCGGCATTACCTCGAATGTTATCAAGGTTACTTCCTATGTTATCAATCCATCCAATAGCACTAGCAGAGTTACCACAAGCGGCTTGATAAATATTTCTCCCTAGAATGAATAAATCATCCCTAGGCATTGCTTGCATTTTAAGATTTTTTACTTTACTGAGTTTACTAATAGCTGGGTTTTGTTTGTACCAGTTATATGTTTTAAGTTGTGACACTATTTCTTTCAGAGGATTTTCACTCTCAAAAACGAAATATTCATCTGCCAAAGCATTTTCCGAATATGTCGTCTGCAAATCGCTTTCATCATATCCAGAGTTGAAATAAAAATTACCCATCAAAGAGGTATGCTCCCACGTAATTTGTGTATGATTTGTGTGTGAGCTTACTGTATTGCGAACGCGCTTAAACATATCCTCAATAGTGATTTTCTTTGCACCAATGTGCATAAGAAGTGCGTTTGTATAAACGCTATTGTTACTGTTGCTAACATCTGATGCCTTTTGCCCTGGTGAAGTTGAATAAGCAATGATTGTTCCTTTTGGTGCATACATAGGTGCAAGACCGTCATTGGAAACAGTTCGCCACTTTACGAAGGGATTATCTCTACAAGCATCCAATATGATTATCTTTGTGCTAACCTTACTTCCTTCAAAATATTCAATAATCATATTCATTGATATTGCACTATATTTGCAAGATGACTCATCTACAAAGCTAGTGTCAATTGCAGCTAAGAAATTTTCTCCCTTACATTGAACACCATGACCCGCAAAAAAGAAAAGTGCAACATTTGCATCATCAAGATTTAATTTAAAAGATGAAAGTTCTCTACTCATAGTTTCTACTTTGGGATTTAGGCAGGTTTTAACATCGAAACCGAGTTTTATTAGTTTTTCTGATAAGCCAACTACATCATTCACAGCATTTTTTAGTTTATTTTGAGGGTAATCATCTACCCCAAATAAGAGTGCCACTTTCTTCATACTAAAATAATTATCCTTTCAAAAAATTATTACTAACTTGTTATGGTATAGGAATCTACTATTAATTTATCCAAAGTGGATAGAATATCCATCGCATCTGTTCTTGCAATAGGATCTTTATAATTGAATTAAATTAAAAAATCTCAGTGCTATGTATAATTGTTTAATCAGACGTTCAATACCACATAGATAAAAGCTCGCTATAATGAACATCACATTATATGGATAATGCGTAGTTAATTTAACAAGGAAAGTAGTTGGCAATAGCAAGGTAACTAGAAGTACCAATGGCAAAAAGATTTATTTGATAATATTTAGTCCTATTTATTAAAGTCATCAACTATATTCCCTATATTTATTTTAATTTGAATCGTCTCGTAGTATCATAAAGGTCTGAACGCCGACATTTGATATTATAATCATTTGCTAATATGCTTTTCTTCTCACTGATATAACGCTCGTCAACTCTAGGATCCAAGATAACTTCACTTATTAATTCTGAATAGTCAATATCAATGAAGATACCATCTTCCAACTTATCTGTAGGTGAAGCATTTTGTACCAATAACCGAACTTCTTTTTCATGTTCAAAAGCCTTTCTCTTTATTGTCGACAATAGTATTTTAGTAATGTCAATCCCATCAACAACAGTATGTTGACCAAAAAGTCTCATTAATGATATAGACTTGACCAGTTCCATTGCCTCTTCTTCATCAGAAACATATACAACCTTGTCAAGAAAAAAATAACTATCGTGTTTTTGGTGTTTAATTGCATCTTTGAGTTTTTTTACTGTTGTTTTTATGCATGCACTTTTTTTATCTTGTGAATAAATACGCCAAAGAGCATCTGTATATTCCGTGGTACACCAACAGCTACCATATATATCTACTTGAAGATTGTTAAGTTCATCTTCATTTCGTGCAAAATATCTTGCTGGATATTCCCATGTATCATCCCATTTTATTACATTTCTTAAGTACATTTTATTATATTTTAGCATTTCAACTAATCTGTCAAAGCCCATAAATTTATATATTTCTTTGCTTTCATCAAGTTTTTCTTCATCTGTATAAACATCATTTCTCTTGTAGAACCTCATATACCCTTCAACTCCCTTTTCTAGCTTCATATAATAGCCATTTTATCCAGATTGCTATTCCTGTTTCGTTATCAAATTTTATTATCATTAAGTCCGCTAAAAACACTACTTGTCATACCTTTTTCTGCATTTTTTCAAACTGTGCTGGCTCTTTCATTATCAGATTTCACGTATCTTTAATGCCCTTATACTTGAAAAACTATTTAGAGGTTCAGTTGCAATGTACATCACATGTATAACCTACTTTATAGATTTTTATTGTCACGCAAATCAACAATACCAAAGCCAAGTGTATTAGGGAGTTCTCGCCTGAACTCACTTTCAAACCACATGGGTATTTCCAAATGATCAAATGCATTGTGTTCTCTGATGATGATGTCAAGCCAATTCGGAATTTCTTTTTTGCTGTGCGAGTTTCCCCATCTTGTTTTATAGTCATACT
>WQZK01000011.1 GCA_009780765.1 Defluviitaleaceae bacterium | reverse complement strand
CCCCTTGTAAGGGGTGAAGCAATCTCTAGTGGTTTTGCTCCGCCTTGGCACTTTCGCTTTGCGAAAGCGGTCTTTGACCGGTTTTCCGCAGGAAAACTGCTTGGACTGGCTTCGCCACTCTGCTATAGGCAGAGCACAACGGTAAACGCCAATAAAATACAAAAAGCATGGATTGCCACGCCTCTTCGAGGCTCGCAATGACAATATCCGAGTTATTTCTAATTTCAGAACAAGTCTAATGACAGAAAAGAAGAGGTTTTTAATAACCTATCTTTCCTAAGCTATCATCGTCAAAAATCCAATCTTTAACCTCTGCTATGCGATACTCGTCCTTAGTATTACGATATATCACTGTTTCAATACCAGCATTTATTATAAGTTTTTTGCACATTTGGCAAGAGTCGATATTATTGGCAAGCTCACCAGTAGGGTAATCTATACATGCTTGATACATTACCCCGCCAAGCATTAATTCACGAGGAGCAGCGATTAGAGCATTTGCTTCAGAGTGAACCGAACGGCACATTTCGTACCTCTCGCCTCTAGGAATATTCATTTTTTCACGCAGGCAGTAGCCCATATCAGAGCAGTTTTTGCGGCCACGAGGAGCACCGTTATATCCTGTTGAAACAATAACATCATTTTTAACAATAATTGCCCCATACATACGCCTAAGGCATGTGCTGCGTGAGGCTACAGTTTGTGCAATATCAAGGTAGTAGTTTATTTTGCTTATTCGGCTCATTTTTACTCCTTGTCTTGAACGGCAACAACTCCTGGTAACTCCTTGCCCTCTAAAAACTCTAAAGATGCACCGCCGCCTGTTGAAATATGAGTCATTTTATCGCCAAAACCTAATATATTTACAGCTGCCGCAGAATCTCCACCGCCAATTATCGTTGTTGCCTCTATTTCCGAAAGAGTTTTTGCAGCAGAAATTGTGCCTTTTGCGAAGTTTTCCATCTCAAAAACTCCCATTGGCCCGTTCCATATAACTGTTTTAGCGGACACTATGGCATCTGAAAAAAGCTTCATCGTTTTTTCGCCAATGTCAAGTCCAAGCCATCCATCTTCAATTTTATCAATATCTACAGTTTTAAACTCGGTATCGTTTTTAAACTCTTTTGCAACAACTGTATCTATAGGAATTAGTAAATTCACGCCTTTTTCACGAGCTTTTTGCATCATTTCTCTTGAGTAATCTAGTTTATCTGCTTCTAAAAGCGAATTGCCAACACCATGCCCCATAGCTTTAACAAATGTATATGCCATGCCACCGCCGATTATAAGAGTATCAACTTTATTTAGGAGGTTATCTATAACATTAATTTTGTCAGAAACCTTCGCACCGCCTAAAATAGCAACAAATGGGCGGTTTGGATTATCAATAGCCGCACCCAAGAACTCAAGCTCCTTTTGCATTAAGTAGCCAACAGCAGATTCTTTTGCGAAATCAGCAACCCCAACCGTTGAACAATGTGCCCTATGTGCTGCCCCAAAAGCATCGTTTACATAAATATCGCATAAAGATGCCAGTTCTTTTGAAAAATCTGCCATATTCTTAGTTTCTTCTTTTCTAAAACGTGTGTTTTCGAGAAGAACCACATCGCCATCTTTCATTTCATCAACTGCATGTTTTACATACTCTGAAACAACATCATCAGAAGCTAAAAACAAAACATTTTTACCTAAATGCTCAGAAAGCCTTTTTGCAACAGGTAAAAGCGTAAATTTATTATCAGGCTCTTTTGGTTTGCCTAAGTGAGAGCAAAGTATAACTTTTGCACCATCATTCATAAGCTTTCTAATTGTTTTAAGTGCTGCAACGATCCTATTTTCGTCAGTGATATTACCATCTTGCAAAGGCACGTTAAAATCGCACCTAACCAAAACTTTTTTGCCCTTAACATTTAAATTATCTATAGTTTTTTTGTTTAACATTGACTTTCATCCTTCCATACTATTGCATATCAATTATATATCAATATTTTATCACGAAACCCTTTACTAAATCAAGCTTTTAGGTTATAATGTAGATAAATGTAACACAAATACACGCAGGAGGTAATAATTTTGAAAAAAATTAAGAGAATTATAGCTGTTTTGGCAGTGTCGGTTTTGGCGGGAGCTTTTGCATTTTCAAATGCTGAGAAAGTTTTTGCAAATGCGGGAAGAATTGTGATTAACGGCACGCAATTTAACAACACACAGCCTATAGTAAATATCAATGATAGATTTTTGGTACCGTTTAGAGAAATTGGAGAAGCGATTGGAGCAGAAGTGGATTGGGACCAAGCGACGCAAACTGTTTCAATGTACCGTGGCAATCTTTACTCGTACATGCAAGTTGGAAATACCATTATGAGGCATGGCGTGTTTAGGATAGACCAAACAACAGGCGAAAAAATTTATGTTAGCGAGTTTTTTGCAACTTTGGTAGTGGCTCCTGTTTTAATAAATAATTTTACATATATTCCTGTTAGAGGACTTGAACAATCACTTGGAACAGTGGTTACATGGGAGGCAGCAACGGCAACAGCATTTATTACAACTCAAGCAGTGGGCGACCCTAATGCTCCGCCTACAGTAGGAAACAATAATAACAATAATGCAAACAACAATCAAACAACACCAACAGCACCTAATTTTGGTGATTTTTCGAACATATCGCACTTTAGATTTATTTCTTCAGAAACTGCTAGAGTTATGTTTGAAGATGCTCACAACTATCCGTTTATTTTTGTTTTGTATGATAGTAGTTTGCACGAATCAAGAAATTTGGTTCCTAACATCATGGTGGAAGCGGCTAATATTAGAACAAGAATTTACGGTGTTGATATTAGCGGAGCAAATTTTACAAGAGGTGATATGAGCTTTTTATGGAGTGTTTTTCCAGAAAATCAAGCAGTAGAGCCAACGATATATTTTGTTAATAACAGGCGCCAGATAGAGCAAATTCAAAGGCCGACAGACATGGCTGCTCTAAGAACAAGAATTCAGCAATTCACAACACAGGCGGAAGTAACACATGCAATTGGCAATTTTTCGGACACAACGTTTTTTAGAAACAGAACTGCATCTCAAATAGGCAATATGTATGAAGATAATTTAGAGTTTATGCTTTTCCTTTACGATAGCACAAACGAACGTTCAAGAATTGCAATTTCTATAGTTAAAACAGCTGCACATAATGCACAGCAACTAGTTTATGGATTAGACGTTAGCCAAAATGCAGGTTTCCAAAATAGGGTAGATTTCTTAAGTGCTCATGGAAATGTGGCGAACCAGCTACCGTTAATATTCACGGTGTACGAAGGTCGTCTTAACTTTGACGAATTTAGAACACCAGTTAATGTAGCAGAAATGACGAGGCACATAGAAGAGTTTAGAATCCTAGCCAGGAATCAAGGTGCGTTTAGCGACTTTACTGGAAACTGGTTCACAAACGGCAATATTTTATCAGTAAATGCACTTGCTAGCACAAGCAACAGCTCGTTTATGATGCTTGTATATGATAGTCGCAGTTTTAATCAAACTGATGTAGAAACTGTGCTTTCGGTAATGAATGAAATAAATATAAGAAACTTATTTAGCTATGTTGCATTAAATGAATTTTCAACTGTTTTTGAGCAAAACAGAAATAGAAACAACTACCAACCTTGGTTTACAAATGTTATTACAAATAACACACAAAGACCAGTGCTTGTTTATGTTAGAAATGGTGTAATTGTGGCACATACAACAAACCTTAGTACGCCGCAACAGGTAAGGAATTTTATTAATAGTACTCACAATCATTGGAACTAAAGGTGTAATGAGTAAATAAAAAAAATCCCCCTCGTCTATTAACAAGGCGAGGGGGATTTTAAAAAGGTTGCAATTTTTTATATAAAATATGGAAAATGCGTTGACAATATTGTATTATTATGGTATAATTTGAATATACATGTATAAAATGGTTAATTAACTAACAATATTAGGAGGATTTTTTATGAAGAAAAAAATTTTAAAACTAATTTCTTTTAGTTTAGCGTTAGCTTTATTATTCCAGAGTACTACAACTATTTTCGCAACTGATAGTATAATTTTATTAGAAGATGACTTTACTTATTTAGAAATTGATCACCATGAAGAAATAGTACCATTTAACCACGGTGTATTTTCAACTTGGGTTCCTAACATTAGGCAAGAGAATAATGTTTGGTGTTGGGCGGCTGCATCTGTTGCTATGCTACAAACTCGGGGGATACATACCACACAACGGCAATTTGCACAATTTGCTATATGGACTCTACCTTTAGAAAGGCTGGCATTTACTTGGGAAGCTGCTAATGGAATAAGTGCTTTTGGGGTTCACAATACTATAATTAACAGAAATTTAAACGGTAGCGAGCTTGTAAATGAAATATCTGCACATCGTCCTGTATATGCTAGAAGGGTAAGAGGTGGTGCAGTGAGTCATGTGTATGTGATAAGCACAGTTGATACATTTAACTTTGACTGGGGCTTGGCAATGATGGATCCTTGGGTTGGTAGTCATATTACTTTTTCACTTAGTGCTTTTACAATAGACCCTTGGGATTCGCATACTCGCTGGGCAGATACTATTGTTTTGAGATAAATAGGAGGTATTATTATGAAAAAAAAGCTAATTATTTTGCTTTGTATTATTTTAACAATTACTTTTGTTTTTTCATTAACAGCAATTGCTTCTAATGCCGAAAGACCTACTTTTGGAAGTGGGCCGCCAGAGGCACTTAACGAATTTGCACATAGTCGCCTTTTCTCTATAGCCAATTCAATGGTTGGAATCTTAGCAAGCCATGGTGACCTTGATGCTAATGGAAACCCTTTTGAAGTTGATAGGTTTTCAATAGGCAAGGCATTTCCTATTTATAGTGTCGTGGCTTTAGATCTTTCTGATATAGGAAATTTTGAAGAACTCTATAGTTACGCAGGCTTATGGCTATATATAATTAATTATGATGATAAACCATTTGCCAGTATGCGAGTTGCGTTTTATGGCGGAAGATATCAAGTTATTCAAACAAGAGTTGGAGGCGAAGAATATTTTTATGATTATTTAAGAATATTTGAAGAATTTGCAAGCCTAGAAGACTTATTTATAATATCATTTGGACCAACTTACGTTTTTGCAAGCGATAACTCTAATTATTTGATAGAAGCTTCTACTTTTCAACAACCAAATTTGGCAAGAAGCCGAACTGATTTAATGAATAAAGATACTTTCTTTCAAATGGATATGTGGAATTTAACCATGGAGGATAGTGGTCTTTCTGGCTTTGGTGGTGTATTAGCTTTATATGAAGAATTCATGCAAAGTGATGCTTTCTTAAATCCACCAGCTCCAGCTAGGCAATCTTTTTTCAGTAGAATACTCTCGTTTTTCACAAGATAGAATTATTATAGCACAAGAATATAAAAAGCATGACATTTACGCCATGCTTTTTGTTTAATTTTTTATTCTGTTACTTCAAATTGCTCTTTACCAACATGGCATAAAGGGCAAAGCCAATCTTCTGGAATATCGGCAAAAGCCGTGCCTGGCTCAATGTTGTTGTCCTCATCGCCTACTTGCGGGTCGTAGATATAACCGCAAATTGTGCATACGTATTTTTCCATAATAAAACCTCCAAATTTAAAACATTATTAGAGCATTACAGCTCTCTAATGCCATTATATATCAAACCCTTTTTGCCGTCAATAGTAATATTTGTGGCGTTTGGAATTCTATCAACAACTTTTGTATTGCATACAACTACAGGTATATCAAGAGCTTGCCCAACGGTGTAAGCATGGTCATAATTTTCGTTTCCCTCAGAACCCAAAATAATTGCCGAGCATCTACGAATTAGGTGCATCATGCTGTTATCTGTATTATTACACACCAAAATATCACCTTTTTGGAATGTTTTTTCAGCTTCTCGAACATTAGTTACAACACACGCCTTGCCCGAAACACTTCTCGCTATTGTCGACTTACCTTTAAGCAAAACATCGCCAACAGTTACAACCCTGATTGTGTTAGTTGTTCCTGCCTCGCCAAGTGGAAGCCCTGCCGCAACAACTAAATTATCACCAGTGCGTGCAATATTTAGCTTTCTGGCAATTTCTGCACTTAGCTTAAATATATCTTCTGCTTTGTTTACATTTTCGTCAAAAATAGGAATGCAGCCCCAAATAAGTGCCATTTGCCTAAATGTTATTGGTTTATCGGTTATTGCAATAACTGGGCATGTTGGCCTAAATTTTGCAACCTTGCGAGCCGTAAAGCCTGAGTTTGTAACCGTTGCAATGCAAGGCGACTTTAAATCGTTAGAAACCGCACATGTTGCATAGCCAATGGCATCTGTTGTGATTAGTTTTTTGCCCGTTACTTTATGTAGTTCGGTATCGGTTTCGTAGTAATTTATAGAATCTTCGGCTTTTTCTGCAATTCTTGCCATTGTTGCAATTGCTTCTGAAGGGTATTTGCCGCTTGCCGTTTCGCCTGAAAGCATGATAACGTCTGTGCCATCGAAAATTGCGTTTGCAACATCGTTCGCTTCGGCTCTTGTTGGCCTTGGGTTAGAAATCATAGATTCTAGCATTTGTGTTGCCGTTACAACTGTTTTGCCAAGTAAATTGGCTTTTTTAATAAGTTTTTTCTGCACAAGTGGAACTTCTTCCAAATCAATCTCAACGCCTAAATCGCCACGAGCAACCATAATTCCATCAGAAACATCTAAAATTTCGTTGATATTGTCAACGCCATCTCTATTTTCAATTTTAGATATTATTTTAATATCTTCTCCACCGTTCTTCTCTAAAATTTCTCTTATTTTTAAAACATCAGATGCTTTTCTAATAAATGAAGCTGCAACATAATCAAAGCCCATTTTTATACCAAATAAAATATCTTCAACATCTTTTTCGGTAAATGGTGGCAAATTAATGTAAACATCAGGGATGTTAACACCTTTATTATTTTTTAAAATACCACCGTTTATAACTGTGCAAATAACGTCAGTTTCGGTAACTTCTTTAACTTTAAGCTCGATAAGTCCATCGTCTAGCAAAATTCTATCACCCACGTGCATATCTTTTGCAAGGCTTTCGTAAGTAACCGTAACAATGTCTTTATTTCCCATAATATCGTTTGTTGTAAGCGTGAAGTCTTGGCACTCCTCAAGAGAAACCTGCCCATCTTCAAACGACTTGACCCTAATTTCTGGCCCTTTAGTGTCTAGAAGCAAAGGGATTGATGCGTTCATCTCTTCTCTAGCTTGCTTTAGCTTTTTAATCATTTCGCCATGCGACTCATAGTTTCCATGCGAAAAGTTAATTCTTGCACCATTTAAACCCGACTCTATCATTTTTTTTAAAATCTCAACGTCGTTCGTAGCAGGTCCGAGTGTTGCTAATATTTTTGTTTTCCTCACTAATATTACCTCCTAAACCGATAAAATTTTTATTATATCGTATGTTTTGTTGCTATATGTGCTTTCTTGATTTAAGCCCTCTTCGATGTCAATCGTTTTATAATCATTATTTTTTATAACTACAATTCTATTTTTTTCACCGTTTATCAAAGATTCAACTGCCTTGTAGCCCATCAAAGAGCCAAGACGTCTATCCATAGCAGTTGGCGAGCCGCCTCTTTGTAAATATCCTAAAATACTGGCCCTTGTTTCTATACCTGTAACTTGTTCAATCTTTTTCGCAAACTCTTCTGTATGCCCGCTACCTTCGGCAACAATAACTAGATGATGGCGTTTACCCTTTGCACGGTTTTTAAAAATTTCTGCGATAATTATGTCATGCTCAATTGGGTTCTCTGGAATTAAAACCTCTTCTGCCCCGCAAGTCATAGCACACCAAAGTGCAATTTCTCCCGAATTTCTGCCCATAACCTCAACAACCGAACATCTTTCATGGCTAAAAGAAGTATCTCTTATCTTGTTTATAGCCTCCATGGCGGTGTTAACCGCCGTATCGAACCCTATTGTGTATTCAGAACAATCAAGGTCTAAGTCAATTGTAGCAGGTATTCCTATAACATTAACGCCGAGCCTCGCAAGCTTTAGCCCCCCCGTTATAGAACCATCTCCGCCAATTACAACAAGTGCATCAATGCCTAAAATATTGCAAATATTTGCCGCTTTTTTTTGTCCTTCTTCTGTACGCATCTCTGAAGAGCGTGCAGTTAACAAAATTGTGCCGCCTTTGTGAATTATGTCTGAAACGCTTTTTTCATGCATATCAAAAACATCGCCTGATAAAAGCCCATCGTACCCACGCTTAACGCCTAAAACTTCTAGGCCAAAATGCTTTGCTGTTCTTACGACAGCTCGAATAACGGCATTCATTCCGGGAGCATCACCACCGCTTGTTAAAACTGCTATTTTTTTTATTTTTCCTGTGTTTTCTACTGTAGTCATTGTTTCACCACTTACCTTTAACTAATATATTACTTCCCTTATTGTACCCTAAATCTTATTTTATAACAACACTTTTTTCTCCAAGCATAGACTTTAATTTTTCTAATACTTCTATAGTTACTCCTGTTGTAAAATCTGGCTTAATTCTTTTTTCGGTTTCTTCTTTGTATATAACAATTTTAGTGCTGCCTTTGTTTTGTTCTAGAATATCGGTTAAGTTTTTTTCTGTAATACTACTTCCTGTAGGTATTTTAAGCCACAGTGCTATATCTTCATAGAATTTCAAGGTATTTGCTAGAATTTTAGTATCTTCGTCGTCTTTATGGCTTGCCTTGCCCGAAACCAAAATAACTCGCCCCTCTGAAAGGCTTGATAAAAACTTTTCATAAACATTAGGGAAAACAACAACTTCCATATGCCCATGAGTATCCTCAATCGTAACAAAAGCCATTGGCTTGTTGCTTTTTGTGTAAATAATTTTTTTAGCCGTTATCATTCCACCAACCGTAACGCTTTCGCCGTCTTTTAGTTTGCTTTCGGAGATTTCGCCTAAATCTTCTTCATTCATCATAAAATCTAAACTTCTGGCGTTTACAACTTGGTCTAAAACACCAGAGTAAGCCGAAAGCGGATGCCCGCTTACATAAATTCCAAGCATTTCTTTTTCCATTGCCAAAAGTTCGCCAATTTTATATTCTTCAAGTGGGGCAAGGTTATCTTTGTGAATATTTTCATCGTTCACCGAACCCATTTCAAAAAGACTCATTTGTCCCTCAAGGTTCTGTCGTTTACTTTTATGGGAGCCGCTTAATATTTTCTCGTAAGCATCGATATATTGGCGGCGATTTCCGTCAAACGAATCAAACGCACCTGCTTTTATAAGGCTTTCTATGCAACGCTTGTTCATATCTTTAGATTCGTTTCTTTGGATAAACTCGGTTAGCGATTTATATTTGCCGTTTTTCTCTCTTTCACGAACTATTGCCGAAATAACATTTCTGCCAACATTTTTTATAGCCAAAAGCCCGAATCTAATATTTCCATCAGAAACACTAAAGCTTGCAAATCCTTCATTAATATCAGGTGGAAGGAGTTTTATGCCCATTTTTTTGCACTGTTCGATATATTCAGAAACCTTGGTTGAAGAATCCATAATCGAGCTTAAAAGTGCCGCCATAAACTCAACAGGATAATAAACTTTAAGCCATGCCGTTTGGTAGCCGATAACCGCATACGCAGCGGCATGCGACTTATTAAAAGCGTATTGTGCGAAGCTTGTCATTTCATCAAATATTTTCTCTGCCGCCTCCTTAGGAATGCCGTTTTTTATACACCCAGGCACATCATCACCCAAGCCATATATGAAATTTTTACGCTCTTCTGCCATCACATCGGCTTTTTTCTTACTCATGGCTCTTCGCATAAGGTCACTTCTAGCTAGGCTATAGCCAGCTAAATCACGCACAATTTGCATAACCTGTTCTTGATAAACGATACAACCATAAGTTGCTTCTAAGATAGGTTTAAGCGACTCGTGCGTATACTTAGTTTCACCTTTTGTATGCTTGCCAGCAACATATTTTGGAATAAAATCCATCGGGCCCGGCCTGAAAAGTGAAATTCCCGCAATAATATCTTCTAAGCAGTTTGGTTTAAGCTCTTTTATAAAGCTTTTCATACCGCTAGATTCAAGCTGAAAAACGCCCTCAGTTTTAGCCGCAGAAATTAAGTCATATACCTTAGAATCTTCAAACCCAATATTATCTATATCAATTTTTTTGCCATGGTTTTGCTCGATTAAAATTAGTGCATTTTTTATAATTGTGAGTGTTCTAAGCCCTAAAAAATCCATCTTTAAAAGCCCGAGTTCTTCTAGGGTGTTCATACTAAACTGAGTAGTAATAATGCCATCGTTTTGGTTAAGTGGAACATAGTCAACAACAGGCCTATCGCACACAACAACGCCAGCAGCGTGAGTTGAAGAGTGGCGAACAAGCCCCTCAAGTTTTCTCGCCATATCTATTAGGGTTTGGGTTTCTTCTTCGTTTTCATAAGCTGCTAACAATTCAGGGTTTTTCTTTAACGCCTTGTCGATTGTTATTTGCAGCTCCATCGGTATCATCTTCGCAATCCTGTCAACATCAGCATAAGAATACGCCAAGGCACGCCCAACATCACGAATAGCATTTCTTGCAGCCATAGTACCAAAGGTTATAATTTGGGCAACATGGTCTTCCCCGTATTTGTGTATAACATAATCTATAACTTCTTGCCTACGTTCGTAGCAAAAATCTATATCAAAATCGGGCATTGAAATTCTTTCGGGGTTTAGAAAACGTTCAAATAAAAGCTCATGCTTTAAGGGATCTATATTCGTGATTTTTAAGCTATATGCAACGATACTTCCAGCACCAGAGCCACGTCCCGGGCCAACCATAATGCCGCTATCTCTTGCATATTTAATAAAATCCCACGTAATTAAGAAATAATCTTCAAACCCCATGTTGATAATTACTGAAAGTTCGTATTCTAAGCGGTCTACGATGTCATTATCAGGATTTTTACCATATCTTTCATAAAGACCCTCAAAACAACGCTCTCTTAAATAATCACAAGATTTTTGCCCTTCTGGCAAATCATATTTAGGTAGTTTGTACTGATGAAATTCGAACTCTACATTACATCTTTCGGCAATTTTAACCGTGTTTTCAAGTGCTTCTTTGGCATAAGGAAATCTTTCATACATTTCTTCTGGTGATTTTAGGTAAAATTCGTCTGTTTCGTGCTTCATACGGTCATCATCATAAATAGTTTTAAGGGTTTGAATGCATAACAGAACTTCGTGTGCCTTGGCATCTTCTTTTTTTATGTAATGCACATCGTTTGTTGCAACAAGCGGGATGCCCGTTTCACGGCTTATTTTAATAAGGGCATGATTAACCGTTGTTTGTTCATCCATCCCATTTTCTTGAATTTCTAAGAAAAAATTATTTTCTCCAAAAATTTCGTTATACATTATAGCGGTTTCTTTCGCTTTTTCGTAGCTTTGTCTAAGTACTGCCCTTGCAACAGGCCCACCAAGGCAAGCACTTAGTGCAATTATGCCTTTCGAGTATTTTCTCAAAATTTCTATATCTATTCTAGGTTTATAATAAAATCCTTCTGTAAAGCCTAAAGATACAAGCTTTATAAGGTTTTGATAGCCTTCTTGGTTTTCTGCAAGCAAAACAAGGTGATAGTAAAAATTATCTCTGCCTTGCTCTTTATCAAGCCTTGAGCCGCTTGCAATATAAACTTCACAACCGATAATTGGTTTAATTCCTGTGTCTTTTGCTGCTTTATAAAAATCTACAACGCCATACATCGCCCCATGGTCGGTTATTGCTAAACTATCCATCCCTAGTTCTTTGGTGTAAGAAATTAGTTCGCCTATTTTTGCTGAGCCATCTAAAAGGCTATACTCTGTATGTACATGAAGATGAACAAATTTTTTATCCATAACTTTTTTCCTCTCTACGTATGTGCTCCATTAAGATTTATTGAATTCTCAACACATGATACTTGCGAAACATATATAAATATTATATAATAAAATAATACAAAAGAAAAGGGGTATACAATTTGGCAAAGAATTATCATGAAGAACAAGATTTGAAAAATGTAAAACTACTTAGAGAGCGCCTGACGGAAATGCCCCCATTTATGTCTGAATTTTTTAGAGGCATACAAGAAACAACATCTTCAAATACAAGGCTTGGCTATGCTAATGATTTGCGCATTTTTTTCGAGTATCTTTTAAAAAATGAGCCAAGCTTTAAAGCTATTGATATAGAAAATTTTACACTGGATGTTTTAGACAAAACTTCTCCTGAGCATATTGAGAATTATATGGAATTTTTGACATACCATGAAAGAAATCAAATAGAGTATCATAACAAAGCTCAAGGAAAATCAAGAAAGCTTTCGGCTGTTCGTGCAATGTTTGCATATTTTTATAAAAAGCGGAAGTTGACAAAAAATCCAGCTGAGGTTGTAGAATTTCCAAAAATTCACGAAAAAAATATTACAAGGCTTGAGATTGACGAGGTTGCAAGGCTTTTAGACGAGGTTGAGTTTGGCGAAAAACTTACAGAAAGGCAGCAAAAATTTCACCAATACACAAAGAAGCGAGATTTAGCTATTGTAACACTTCTTTTGGGGACAGGCATTAGAGTTTCAGAATGTGTTGCGATTAATATGAGTCATGTCGATTTTAATGTTGCAGGTATAAAAATAACACGAAAAGGTGGAAACGAAGTGGTAATTTACTTTGGTGATGAGGTTTATGATGCTCTTTTAGATTATTTTAAAGAGCGAGAAAAAATTATTCCGGTTTCAGGGTATGAAGATGCTTTGTTTTTGTCTATGCAGCATAAAAGAATAACAACACGAGCTGTTCAAAATTTGGTTAAAAAATATTCGCAACTTATAACGAGTCTTAAAAATATTTCACCACACAAGTTAAGAAGCACATATGGCACAAACCTATATCAAGAAACAGGTGATATTTATCTTGTTGCTGATGTTTTAGGGCATAAAGATGTTAATACCACAAAAAAACATTATGCCGAGCTTGAAGATAGCCGACGAAGGCAAGCCGCCAAATATGTTAAATTACGAAAGGATTAAACTATGAAAAAATTGATTACAATTATTATAATAATTTTACTTATAGCACTGCCTATTTCTATTTTTATTTGGCGTAGTTTAGACCGGATTAGGCAACAAAACGCTCCCAATATGGAAACGCAAGACTTTTTTGAGGTTAATAACCTTAATGATGGCAATATTCACATTATTTTTGGTGATGAAATTTTAGAGCTTCAAAATTTTCCGCTCTTAGATAATAACAATTTATATTTACCACTTGATTTTATACAAGAATATTCTGATTTGCCAATTTTTTGGGACGAGCCTTTACAAATTCTCACAATAACTACCCCAACAAGAGTTATGCGTATGTTTCCGAACGATTTAAACTATTATCTTAATTTAAGGCCTGAAATACTTGATTTGCCAATTTTAATTAGAAATAATATGGTGTATGTTCCTATGGATTTACTTAATGAATTGTCTGATTTCAACATAAACATTAGGTTTTTATCTGAAAATAATATTATCATAGCTGATTACCAAGATACCTCTATAGCAGGAGGCACTGCAATTGGTGGCGGAGTTGTTAGGTTAGAGCCGAATCACAAGAGCTATATAGCCGAAAATTTAGAACCAAGCACTGCATTTATCGCCTTTTACGGCAGCGGGTTTGGTGAAGAAGAAAACTATGCAAGAATACGTACAGAATCCGGAGTTTTGGGATATATTCTTATGAGTGAATTCACAGAAGGTGTATCAACAACACACAACCTCATGGCATACAATCCACTTCCACAGCTTAGGGAGCACAGGCCAATAGATGGCCCTGTAAATATGGTTTGGGATTTAATAACGACCATTGAAGCAAATGCCAACGAAGCTAGGCGAGTTCCTCATCAAGGGCTTAATGTTTTATCGCCTACATGGTTCGATTTTGATGTTTTTAGTCTTAACGGCGATATGCACTCTCGTGCTTCTTTAGCTTATGTAAATTGGGCACATTCGCAGGGTTATCAAGTTTGGGCTATGGTTGCTGATAATTATGACGACAGAAATTTAATAGACCAAGGAAAAACAATTTCTGGTGCAATTCTTTCAGACACAAACATGCGTGAGCATGTTATCACACAGCTTTTAAACTTTGCTGAAGAATTTAATTTAGATGGACTTAACATAGACTTTGAGCGAGTTTGGATGATTGATATAGATTATTTCCACCAGTTTTTAAGAGAGCTTTATCCACTTATGCGTGAGCGAGGGCTTTGGCTTTCTGTAGATGTTTTTGTGCCTGCTCCGTGGAGTATGTACTATAACCGTGGATTAATTGCAGAGCTTTCGGATTTTATTGTTGTTATGGCGTACGATGATTATCTTGGAACGGGGCTTATTGGTCCAAATGCAAGTAGAGTGTTTGTTGAAAACGCTATTATTAATATGCTTAACGAAGTGCCTGCCGAAAAGCTTGTGCTTGCATTGCCGTTTTACTCAAGAATTTGGATAGAAAATACCGTAACTGGCGAGTTTACTCAAAGAACAGTTGGTATGCTTTATGGACACACAATTTTTACAAGGAATAATGCCGAATTTATTTGGCTGGAGGATTTAGGTTGCTATTTTGCCGAATATGAAGAAATAGTTAATGGCGAACTGCTTATTCACAGAATTTGGCTAGAAGATTTACGTTCTATGGAAGAAAAGTTAAGGCTTTTTGAAAGATATGAGCTTGCTGGTGTTGCTTTCTGGCGAAGAGGGCTTGAAGATCCTAGGGTTTGGGCTTTAATTCACGAGTATATATCTAGGTGATATGGACAAGGCCTTAGTGAATAAGCTTTTATAACATAGTCTTCATAAAAAGGAGTTGCTTTTATGGCAATAATGAACATAATTAAAGGGGCTTTAATAGGTATAGCTCTTGTTATACCTGGGCTTTCAGCTAGTATTTTTGCGGTTGCGGTTGGTCTTTACGAAAAAATACTAGATGCAGTTAATAATCTAAGAAGCGATAAAAAAGGTAGTTTTAAGTTTTTGCTGCCAATTGTTATTGGAGTAATGGTTGGGGTTTTGGTTTCTACAGAGCTAATATTGTGGGTTATTGAAAGGTTTCCACTACAATCTTATATCCTTTTTACGGGGCTTGTTCTTGGCTCTGTACCTATGATTATAAAAAAAATAAAATTTAAGCCTTTGTATTTAATTTTTACGGTTGTTGCGTTTTTTGGAATGATATATATGATTAGAGCTTCGGGCGTGGATGATGAAAGCTACGTTTACCTTGAACGAATTTCAAGCATTCGAGATGTGGGAACAATGTTCTTTTCTGGGCTTTTTGCCGCATCGTTAATGGCAACGCCCGGTGTTTCTGGCTCTGTTATGTTAATGATTATAAACCAATACGAAACAGTGTATAATGCGGTTTCCAATGCTATGCGTTTTTCGTTAGATTCTATAATTTTGTTAATACCATTTACGCTTGGTGCAATTTTAGGGGTAATAGCAATTGCAAGGGTTTTGGCGTGGCTTTTAAAACGATTTGCAGATGCTGTTTACTACTCGGTTTTGGGGCTTTTAGGCTCGGCTGTTTTCATCCTTTTGCAAACTGGGTTTGAAGAGGTTGATTTTGATGGTTTAACAGGTGCGGGAACGGTATCGCTTGTACTTATTTGTATTGTTTGCTTGGTAATAGGATTTTTATCAACCGTTTTCTTTAACGCAAAGGAGTAAATTATGGAATGGATAGAAGCTAATATTTACACCACTTCCGAAGGGGTAGAAGTGGTTTACGCAACTCTTATGGAGTTAGGCATAACTGCCATACAGATAGAAGATTTTGAGGATATGAAAAACTTTTTAGAAACTAACCCTATGAATTGGGACTATGTTGACGAAAATCTTTTAGAAAACGCAGATAAGCGTGTTTTTGTTAAGTTTTATTTAAGTAAAACGCCAAATAGTTTTGAGGTTTTAACAGCTTTGGAAAAATCGCTTAAAAATCTTAAAAATACTGATGTTGGGCTTGATTTAGGCACACTTCTCTTAGAAATGAAAAATGTTGATGATGATGACTGGAAAGACAACTGGAAAAAACACTACAAACCTATAGAAATAGGCAAAAATGTAGTGATTAAGCCTGCATGGGAAGAATATAAAAACGATGGCAGTAAAATTGTTTTTACAATAGACCCCGGCCACGTTTTTGGAACAGGCTTGCATCAAACAACTCAGCTTTGCATTGAACAAATTGAAAAATATGCCGAAAATGCTAAAGAAGTGCTGGATTTAGGGCATGGAACAGGTATTTTATCAATAATAAGCATGATGCTTGGTGCAAAAAATGCTACCGCAATTGATATTGAGCATGATGCCATCGCAATAGCCTATGAAAATGCTGAAAAAAATGGCATAGCCAAAGAAAGGTACCATGTGCTTTGTGGCAACGCTTTGGCGGATGAAAATATAAAAAATACTCTTCGTACTAAAAAGTATAATTTAGTTATAGCCAATATAGTTGCTGATGTTATAATCGGTTTTGCAGATTTTGTTTGTGAAGTGATGGAGGAAGATGGTGTTTTTATATGCTCGGGCATTATAGATACTAGAGTTTTAGATGTTTCTGAGGCTCTAAAAGGTACAGGCTTTGAGATTGTTTCGCAAAATTCTAAAGACGATTGGTACTGCATAGTTGCTAAAAAGAGGTTACCTAATGAATAGATTTTTTGCACCAAAGGGCAATATATTAAGTCTTTCTGAAAGCGACGAAAACCATATAATCAATGTTTTAAGGCTAAGAGAAGGCGACGAAATAATTATTTGTGATGGAAATCTTATCGACTATAGATGCTCCATCACTCAAATTTCTAAAAACTCGCTAGATTTGCGTATTGTAGAAAGATTTGAAAATAACGCCGAGCCGCCATCCAAAATAACCCTATATCAAGGGTTTCCAAAGGCGGACAAGCTTGAACTTATCATTCAAAAATGTGTAGAATTGGGCATTTTTAAGATTGTTCCTGTTTTAACGGAGCGAACCATTGTTAAAATTAAACCCGATTTTTCTAAAAAGTTAGATAGGCTTCAAAAAATTTCGGAAGCGGCTGCAAAACAAAGTGGGCGTGGAATTATTCCCGAAATTTGTATGCCCATTAGTTTTAAAGATGCCGCAAAAGAAATGGGAAATTATGACTTATCACTAATGCCTTACGAGGGTGAAAAAGAAAATAATCTAAAGGGCATTTTAAGTGGTTTTTCTGGCGAGAATATTAGTATATTCATAGGTCCTGAGGGTGGTTTTTCTGAAAAAGAAGTTGAATTTGCAAAATCTTCTAAAATTCAAACAGTAAGCCTAGGTAATCGTATACTTCGCACAGAAACTGCTGGATTAGCGACTTTAGCAATAACATTACACGAAATTGGTGAACTCTAATGACAATATATTTTGACAACGCTGCAACAACAAAGCCGCGACAAGAGATAATAGAAAAAGCCACTTGGGCGATGGAAAACTTGTATGGTAACCCATCTTCTCTTCACAAAATTGGATTTTCAGTAGAGAAAGAAATTAAACTTGCAACAAGGCGAATTGCAGAAATTTTAAAGGTTTCAGATGATGAAATTTTCTATACTTCTGGCGGAACAGAAAGCAATAATTTAGCCATTTTAGGTGCTGCAACGAGAAGTAAGCGACACAAGCATATTATCACCACCAAAACCGAGCATACATCGGCTTTTATGCCTATTGAGGAACTTGCTAAAAATGGATACGAAGTTACGTATTTAGCCGTTGACAATGGCGGATTTATTGACATTAACGAGCTTAAAGCTGAACTTAGGGAAGACACAGTGCTTGTTAGCATTATGCACGTTAACAACGAAACTGGAGTAATTCAAAATATAGCCGAAATTGGGCGGATTTTAAAGGATTCTAATGCTGTTTTTCATGTTGATGGTGTTCAGGGGTTTTGCAAAATTCCACTTGACTTGAAAAATGTTGATATGTACTCGTTTAGTTCGCATAAAATCCACGGAATTAAAGGGGCTGGCGGGTTATACATCAAAAAGGGTACAAAAATTAATCCGTTATTTTTTGGCGGAGGGCAGCAAAAAAATATTCGCCCTGGAACAGAAAACACTACGGGAATACTTGCATTTTCTGAATCGGCTAGGGTTATGAATAGTTTGATTTCAGAAAATTTTAAAAAAGTGACCGAAGTGAAAAGTGAATTGTTGAAAATTGTGGATGAACTAGACGAGGTTTTTGTGAATGGCAGCTTAGAAGATTCTTCGCCATATATCTTAAATTTAAGCTTTGTAGGCGTTAAAGCCGAAGTTTTGCTTCACGCACTAGAGGAAGATGGAATTTTTGTATCTACAGGTTCAGCTTGTTCGAGCAATTACAAAGAAAATAAAAACAATATTTTAGCAAATATGGGGCTTTCTAAAGAACGGTACAACTCGGCTCTTAGGTTTAGCTTTTGCGAATATAACACCGCAGAAGAAGCTAGAAAAACCGTAATGTCCCTCAAAAAACATATAAAGATTTTAAGAAAATACAGTAAAAGGTAGTGATTTAGATGAATGCAGAAATTCTTTCTGTTGGAACAGAAATTTTGCTTGGTGATATAGTAAACACAAATGCTCAGTTTTTGGCGAAAGAGCTGGCTTCTATCGGCATTTCGGTTTTTAGGCAAACCGTTGTTGGCGATAATCCTGATAGGCTTTTAATGGCTCTAGAAGAGGCTTTTTCTCGTGCAGAAATAGTTATTACAACAGGCGGCCTTGGCCCAACTAAAGACGATTTAACTAAAGAAATTGGCGGCAAATTCTTTGACAAAAAAATGATTGAAGATGCCGAGGCTATGAAAACGCTAAAAGCTCATTTCGCTTCGATGGGACGAGCGATGACAGAAAATAACCTAAAACAAGCGTGGATTCCTGAGGGTTCTGTTGTAATTCCAAATAGCAACGGCACTGCACCGGGTTCTTTAATTGAAGAAAATGGCAAAATTCTTATAATGCTTCCTGGGCCTCCAAGTGAAATGATTCCGATGTATCAAAACTTTGTTTTGCCATTTTTAAGTCAAAAAACCAATAAAAAATATATTTCTAATACGCTTAGGCTTTGTGGTGTTGGAGAATCTTTTGCAGAAGATAAAATTAAAGATATTATTGAAAACCAAACAAACCCAACAATTGCACCATATGCAGAAGCCTCTGAATTAAAATTTAGAATAACCGCAGCAGCCACTGATGAGAACGAAGCTAAAAAACTTATAAAACCTATAAAAGATGAATTATACTGCCGTTTTTCAGAAAATATTTATGGTGAAGATGATACTAGCTTGGTAGAAGTTGTTATTGGATTACTTGAAAAAAATGGGTTGGCGATTTCTGTAGCCGAGTCTTGCACTGGTGGGATGATTGCGTCGAAATTTGTTGATATTCCTAACGTTTCTAGCATTTTTAAAGAGGGTATTGTTGCTTATTCGAACGAGGCGAAGATTAATCGCCTTGGCGTTTCTGAAAGTACTTTGAACGAATTTGGTGCTGTTTCAGAACAGACGGCCGAAGAAATGGCGAGATGTGTTGCAAAGTCAAGCAAAACATCGGTTTCTATCGCTACAACAGGTATAGCTGGCCCTGATGGCGGAACCGATGAAAAGCCTGTTGGACTTGTATATATAGCAGTTTTTATAAATGGAAATGTTATTGTAAAAGAGTTTAATTTTAAGGGGAATAGGCAAAGAATCCGCGAAAGAACTGCAATTAACGCTCTTGATACTCTTAGGCGCGAACTTTTAAAAACAACTTAAAAAATTTGAAACAAATTTGAGACTTTTGAAGGTTGTTTTATGTTATAATAAATATATCAAAGAAATAAGGAGATTATGTTATGCCTAAAGAAAAGAAAGCAAAAGACGAGATAAATTACAACGAGCAAAGCCATGAAGATAAGTTAAAAGCCCTTAATTCGGCCATTTCTGGAATTGAGAAGAGTTTTGGTAAAGGTGCAGTTATGAAGCTTGGTGAAAACACTAAAAAAGATATTGATGTTATACCAACAGGCTCTTTGTCTTTAGATTTAGCACTTGGAGTTGGCGGGCTTCCAAAGGGCAGAATTATTGAAATATACGGGCCAGAGTCTGGCGGAAAAACAACTACGGCACTTCACGTTGTTGCATCTGTTCAAAAGGCGGGCGGCATTGCGAGTTACGTTGATGCTGAACATGCTTTAGACCCGATTTACGCAAAAAAACTAGGCGTTAATATCGACGAGCTTTACATATCTCAACCAGACGATGGCGAGCAAGCCCTTGAAATTGCTGAGGCGATGGTTCGTTCTGGTGCGATTGATATTGTTGTTG
>WQZK01000010.1 GCA_009780765.1 Defluviitaleaceae bacterium | reverse complement strand
ATTTCAGGGACAAGGGATCGGAAAACAGATTTGCGATAAGGGAATCCAACATTTATGGGAAATGGGCTGCGATAACCTTGTAACATTTGTTAGAGATGATAATGTTGCTTCATGGGGAACATTTAAGAAAAATGGATTTGTTCTGACTAATTTACAAAAGGTAGCGAGTGTTATTGGATTATTGGGAGCAATGAAGTTATATATTAAAACGTTATATGGGTTGTTCGATATCGGGCATGATTTTTATATTGCATCAGCAGTAGAACAATCAGCCTCGTTCTACAAAAAAGATGGCACTATTGGACAAGTTTTAATCTATGTGTTATTAAATACATTGTTTTTTCTACCTCTTGTAATAATTACCCAAAATATTTTTCCTGCAATAGTGTCTAGCGCATTTGTATTTCTAGGTATTGTTTTTGCTGGATACATCGGTACATTATTTTCCAGACGAAAATGGAATTTCCGTTTTACAGGAGGAGGTGCTATTTTATACTTTATTATTAACATTTTTCCCAATCTTTTTTTTCCACTGATAGGTAATTGGTATCCTATACACTATGAAAATACTCCCAAGTTCAAGCGGGATATGGCAATAAATGTTGTTTCAGTATGGTTATTTCTACTTTGTCTTTTGATTATGGGGAAAAAGATTGAATACATACCCATGCTTTTAAGATTTGTTCCGGATATTGTTGCTGTACTTATAATTTTGAAGTGCCTCCCCTTACCTGTTTTTGAATCTGGTGGTTTTGGTCGTGTATTTAAGTGGAACAAGATTGTATTTGGGCTATTAGCAATTGCTTCAGCATTTTTTATTTTTATTCTTTGATATAAAAAATTGTCTTATTTTTAAAAATAATGCATATTATATTTAATAAAGGCATGGGTTAAATGGATTATACAATAATAGAAATTAATAAAAATAATTACTTAATGTTTGATGACATGGTATTTTTTCGTGTGAATGGACGTGAAAAGAATGAGAATGATCAACTAAATTCTAAAGAATTAATTAATTAAGTTTGTTGGGAATATTATGAATATATAAAGAATATTGATGTTACATAACAAATTGTGGTATACTAAAAAAATATTTACAGGAGGTTTCTTGTGGCAAATGCAGTTTGGTTTATATCTTATAAACTTAAAAAAGGAGCATCAGTACCAGATTTCCTGCTTGCATCAGAAAAATGCAATAACGAGGTTCTGTCTAAGAAAAAAGGCTTTATTTCCTGGAAGGTGCTTGTTGATGGCAATACGTGGGTTGACTTAGTAACTTGGGAAACTGTAGATGACGCCAAAAATGCTGAGAAAAGCGGCGATTCAAATCCTGTCGCTGAAAAGTTTTATTCCTTCATAGATTTCAAAAGTCTTAAACATCAGCTTTTTTCTGTTGAGAAAAGTTATTAACATAGTATAAGGAAAAGATAATGACAAAAATTCTTTTGCGAATAGCAGCGGGCATGATGTTGTTGCATGGCTTAGGGCTTATAATTGGTACATTCACCCAATCTTCAAGTAGTGGCATACCTTATGATATGGTTAATTTTATAAGGGGCGCTACTTTTTCCGGAATCTTGTTAGTTTTACTTCTTGCAGCCTTACTTTGGGTGCTTTCAAGTATTAAAGATAAATCAGGAATTAAATTGTTATGTATTGTAGCTGTTGCAATGCTTTTGCTTGGGATCATTGAAATAATTTATTTTTTTCCATATATCGTATGTATAATCCCGGCTGCTTTGACATTTATCGCCTTGTTTAAACTTAGAAAGTTATCATAAAATTATAAAAATCGTAAAAAAATATTGCAGATAATTAATATTTGCGAAGGTGTGTAAAATGATTAAATCAAGATGTGGCTGCCTTTGTGATACATTATATATTTTAAATAAACTTTAATAAAGAATACAAAGCAAAACTTCCACCACAGTTTACAGTCGCCAATCTTTGACGTTATGCGACATTTAAAAGCACTGACAAAATTTTTGATTGGAATATAATCCGAAAAACATATGTATAGACATAAAATAGTTAAATAAGGTAAAATGACTTAATGGATATTGAAAAATACCGCCATCCTTTTATTTATTACGGAATCTCTATTCTGGGGGCTTGGATATTCTTTTTTTCCGCTGCAATTATTTCACATTCCCCATTGTGGGAGATTCATGGCTGGGTAGTTTTTGCAAGTATCCTTGGGCTTTTAGGTCTTTGTGTTCCTATGGTAACAGCTTTTGTTATGATCCTTCCGGACAGGGAAATGAGGGCTGAGCTAAAATCTGCTACGTTTAACTTCAAGGGTATTCATTGGAGTTGGTTTGCCTTAATCATTTTACTGCCGTTTGCGTTTATTTTTCTGTCGCAGGCAATTTCTTTGCTTTTTGGTTACAGTGCTGAGCAATTCAAAATTACAGAGAGCTTTTCATTCAGCGCAGGCATTTTCCCGGTTTGGTTTCTCCTAATAATCGCCCCTATTTTCGAAGAGTTCGGCTGGCGCACCTATGGCACTCATTGTATCAGGCGCAGTTTCAATCTTTTTACCACTTGCTTAATTTTTGGCATTTTGTGGGCGCTTTGGCATGTCCCTCTCGCCTTTATCAAAGATTACTATCATAGTAATGTTGTGGAAACCGGTGTTTTACATTCAATAAACTATGTTGTCAGCCTTATTCCGTATCTTATTTTCAACGGCTGGGTTTACTACAAAACGAAACGTAATATGCTGATACAGATTATGATACATTTGCCTTTTAATTTTTCCATGGAGCTTTTTCGTACGCATCCGGACACAAAGATAATTTATACTGTTCTGTTTCTTATTTTTTGTGCTGTCATCGTTATGAAAGATCGTAAATTCTTTTTTGACAAAACTTTTGAAGTTGAGGTCGCAAGATGAGACTAGCTATTGCATTGCTGCTATGGCTATTGATCGCGTCTAACGCTGTCGCTCAAGAAAGGGATGACTTTTTTATCCTTTTGCCGTTTGGCTATGATTTTCTGCAAATTGGAGAACAGAACGTGCACAGACCTGCCGCTGGTATAGGTTTTCTGTCCGGCGATATGGATGAACCTTTTGACAAAGTAGAACGCCGCTTTTTCGCTTTGGCGCTTTATCAGCCTTTACTGTTCAGAGAAGAACCTTTGCCGGGACTGCCAAACCACTTCCATCGGATTGACGCTATTTTTGACGGCCGTATCTACCGCCATCAGCTTTTGTTAATTTTTAGATCTGCTGCTGACAAACCCATAGCCGGAGGTTTAGGCACTTTCGAGACTGGTATTGGCTGGGGTTATGAATTAGTCCGCCGGCAAAATATATCGCTTATTCTTGGCGCAGGTTTGGCTGTCAGCGATTTTGGTCCCGCATTGTCATTGGATAGAGTGTGGCCAGTTTTGCCATTGCCACTCATTCGCTTTAATGTTAATACGCAATGGTTTACTTCATCCTTCGATTTTCTTACAGGGCCCAATTTTTCCTTTACAGTTGCACCTCAAGAAAAAATTCGCTTCACAGCGGATATGCGAATGGATCAATACCGCACTATTAACGACCTTATTTTTCAGTATACGCTATGGTATCGCTTATTTAACGAAAGCCATCGTCTCGGTGATTTCGCCGGAATTGGAATCGGTATAAAAAATGACTCTTTTAATTTTTTAATATCCCGCAATTCCGAAAACTTTGAATTACAGAAAAGATCGATTTTCGGCATAATTGATCTTTCGCTTCTAAGAATTGAGTCTGGCTGGATTTATGACAGCAATTATTTAATTGATGGAAGAAGAATATCAAACCCCGGCAGTGGATTTTATGCTTCTGTACAAGGGATAGTTCCTGTTTCAAGAAGATGATATAGCATAAAAGCAAGCGCCGCACAACGGATTGCAAACACATCGGGCATTGGAGCGCCATCAGTTAAGGCAATCAATTTTTGCAAAAAATTACCGATAATGTAATAATTGTGCATTGAGGAGGAAAAACAGTGCATCGATCTAAGGTTTTAAGGGCAATATCCTTATTATTGATTTTTTCGTTTATTACTTTTAGCTGTACCAGGAATAAAAATCAAATTGCTAGTTCAGACTTTGGGTTAACTGCCGAAGCAATTTCTGAGGGCTTACTTTTAACTTTTAACAATATTCCATCTGATACAATCCGCTTGTTTATTCATGTACAGTCATGGTGCGATACAGAAACACTTGAAAGCAGTCATGATATTATTGCCTCATTTGCTGATATAAGAGACGCATCTTTTTCAGTAGGGGAACGCCATTCTATAAAGTTGGAACAAGTGAAAGAAACTGGCAAAGTAATTTTTCCAATTGCTCAGGCAGGTCAAAAATACCGAATTTCAGCATTGGTTCAGACCAGATCAGATATTAACAATGAAGTTGTCCCAGTATTTATTGAAACTGAAGTTATTGCAAAAAATGGAATTCATTTCAACAAAGATGATGTTAGACTTGAGTTGTATAATAATTCTGCTGTAACACTCTCTTCTGTTCCTTTATTTTCATCAGAAATAGTTTTTGACACTCAGAAATTTAGTTTTGGTGTTACAATTATGGTTGGGGAAACTGGTTCAATTGGTATAGGCACTCATCATATTCCAGATGGATTATCTTCTGATGGATTAACTTGGGTATTTGAACCGCAAATGACTGACAATTTAAGAAGCAATAGTAATGGTTGGTTGGAAAGTGGAAATTATTATCCAGCTTGGGCTATAGCATACGCCAATATTTTACACGATGATATTTTATGGTTTGTGGAAATAGCCAAAACCCCAGAATTTAGTTTTTCATTATAAAAATAATGTGAAACAATATTCAAAACTCAGAGGTGAAATAAAAAAGGGTCGACCTGTTGGAGGGAAAAATGGTAGAAGCTCTTAAAGATATGTTTAATAAAGAATTTTTCGATAGGTTTACGAAAGATCTAAAACTTATCATTAAAGACTTTAATACTCGCAAGTTCATATCACAAATAATGGATGATGAATGGGAAAAAAAAGAATTTAAGCAGCGATGTTGGCATATCACAACAGTTCTTAAAAATTTTTTGCCAGCAGATTACAAAGACGCTATCGCTAAAATACTCGAATTATTGAGTCACTTAAAAGATGTTCATAATTTTTCAGAAATAGATGATACTACGTTTGGCTTATCATTGGAATATGGATGGATTTTGGATAATTTTGTTGAACAATATGGTTTAGATGATTATGAAACATCGATTAAAGCAATAGAAAAAATCACCCAATTTACAAGCTGTGAATTTTCTGTCCGCCCTTTCATAATCAAGTATCCAGAAAAAATGATGAAACAGATGTTAGCTTGGTCGAAACATGAACATTGGGGGGTAAGGCGACTTTCATCGGAAGGTTGTCGTCCGCGACTTCCCTGGTCAATGGCTTTGCCAAATTTAAAAGAAAATCCTGCTCCAATCATTCCGATTTTAGAAAATTTGAAAAATGATGTATCAAGGTTTGTAAGATTGAGCGTTGCCAATAATTTGAATGATATAGCAAAAGATAATCCCGCAACAGTGATTAATTTGGTAAAAAAATGGCAAGGCAAATCGGAAAACATAAATTGGATTATAAAGCATGGTTGTAGAACACTTTTAAAACAAGGCAATGCAGAAACAATGGAAATATTTGGTTTTAATGATATAAAAGACATTAGTATTAAGGATTTTAAAATTTCAACTCCAAAAGTTAAAATCAACGAGTCATTGGAATTTGGATTTACACTAATGAATAACAGTTCCAAGAAAATCAAAATAAGGCTTGAATATGGGATTTATTACCAAAAAGCAAATGAAACTTTGTCGAAAAAAGTTTGCAAAATCAGCGAAAAAGAATATGCAAAAAATTCAATAACACATATTACCCGAAAACATTCTTTTAAAGTGGTGACAACAAGAGTATTACATCCTGGACTTCACCAAGTTTCTATCATCATTAATGGAAAAGAATTTGAGAAATATGATTTTGAACTGATTGATAAAAAATAATAGTGTACGCCCCCCCCACTTCACATAATACACAGCATACGTTCCGCTGCCAATCTTGTCGTTAGCCGAAATAAAAACAAGGAATTTAACAAGCACACTGAATGCAGCCGTCCATGCCGGCAAGAAAGATGGATTGACATTATTATTTCAAAAACATAAAATTATGAATGTTCAAATTAGCCATATTTTTGAATATTTATTTTGTGCTGTTAATTGCTCCAATATTTGGAGAAGAATTAATAGAAGAAAAAGTATTAACACCACGCCTATTTTTCCTGCCAGGTTTATCGTATGAATATGTGGCATTTGATAATCTTCAGTTTCATAATCCGTCTTCAAGTTTAACTATGCTACGCATTAACCCAAATGAGCCAAATAGATTGTCTGTTTTTTCACTTAGGTACAATCCAAATATATTAAATAATCAGTATCAACCAGAGTACCCCAATCTATTCCATAACATTGCTTTTACAGGTATGCAAAGAGTTGACCGTCATTTTTTTATCTGCGGCTTTATGCCAATAACAGAAAGACCATTATTCGGTGGCTCGCGTTCGTATATGGGTATGGCTATATATTCTTACAATTTAGTTAATAGAGAGCATTTTACTATGAACCTTGGCATGGGATTATTGCTTATGGATATTGGCGTAAGATTAAACAACGGCTCGCCCTGGATGTTGTGGCCGATACCCACAATAGGTCTTTCGTGGGAATACGAGTGGATTAATTTTAGTCTTATCCCTGGCGCGAGGCTGGTAATAGCGCCACAAAAACCTGTTAGCTTGGTTTTAATAAATAGATCACGTGAGTTTGATGTTTCATTGTGGTATCGGTATTTTAGAGATGGAACCCCATCAAATGAAGTACTGGGTATAGGATTCGGGGTAACTAATCAGTCCAATAATGTAATGCTTTCGGATGGAACGAGATATGGAATAATATATAACACGATATATGGGGCTGTTCGACTGTTTCGTATTTTTGAAATAAATGGTGGCTGGGCATTTAATGGTAGAAGTGGGGAAGGTAATATATCAGCAGATACATTATTTGACTCGTTTGGTTATTCAGGAAGACCAATATATAATAATGATATAGGCAATGGTTTTTTTGCTTCTATATCTGCAAGAATAAATACAAATTAATAGAAGCTACGCCACGCATTCATACATGATGCTTCAGCAGAATTTTATAGAAGATAAACCTTGTTTTGAGGATATGTAAAAATTATATAGGGAATATATGTTCAGCTTGTTGCTTTTGATTATAATTTATCTCTCTTTTATCAGTTTGGGATTACCAGATTCATTGCTTGGTTCTGCATGGCCATCAATGTTCAATTCATTAAATGTCCCACTACATTATGCGGGATTTATTTCTATGATTATTGCAGGCGGAACTGTAATTTCAAGTATATTCAGTGAAAGAATTATCAGGCGCTTCGGGACTGGTATTGTTACGGTCGCAAGTGTTTTAATGACTGCGGCTGCTCTTGCTGGCTTTTCATTTTCACATTCGTTTTTTTTATTATGTATTTTCGCTGTTCCCTTAGGTTTGGGTGCAGGCTCTGTTGATGCTGCATTGAATAATTATGTGGCGTTACATTATAAGGCAAGGCATATGAGCTGGCTGCATTGTTTTTGGGGTATTGGCGCTTCTGCAGGTCCAATAATAATGTCGTTCTTTTTGATACATCAGCATTCATGGAATTCTGGTTATGGAGCTATAGGTATAATTCAATTTTGCCTTGTTTTTTTGTTGATCATTTCATTGCCTCTATGGAAAAATAATAAATCAACAGAAAACTCAGAACAGAATAATCCAGTTAAATTCTCAAAAATATTCCGTATTGCCGGAGTAAAAGAAGTTTTAATAGCGTTTTTTTGCTATTGCTCTATCGAAATGACAGTAGGATTATGGGGCGCAAGTTATCTTGTAATGGAAAAAGGAATATCACCTGAAATTGCTGCCCAATGGATAGCGTTATATTATATTGGAATAACTGCTGGACGTTTTATATCAGGCTTTATAACAATGAAATTAAACAACAGGCAGATGATCCATTTGGGGCAAATAATTATTGGGTGTGGAATTATTATTTTAGTTTTACCATTTGGGAATATTACGTTACTTCCTGGTTTCTTTATGATTGGTCTTGGCTGCGCTCCAATATTTCCCAGCCTATTGCATGCAACGCCTGAAAATTTTGGCAAAGAATATTCACAGGCAATAATGGGAATACAGATGGGAAGCGCATATATCGGAACAATGATAATGCCGCCAATATTTGGCTGGCTTGCTTCGCATATGAGTTTTAGTATATTCCCAATATTTATTGGTATAATACTGATAATCAAAATAATTATGGTTGAAGTATTAAATAGAAAAATAAATCGTATAGAATATAATGAATTAAAAAGAGATTTAATATGAATATAAAAGATATTATGGAAAGTAATAGAGATGCATGGAATCAAGCATTGATTTATCATCAACGAGCAAGGAATAATTCTTTACAAATTGGTTTTGCAAATCACGAATTTACAACATTAGACAGAGATTGTGATAATGTATTAATTGAAAAAATAATAAAAATGAATATTTCTGGAAAAACTATATCCCAAATGCCTTGTAACAATGGAAGAGAATTATTATCGCTTATGCGTTTTGGAGCAAAAGAGGCTATGGGTTTTGACATTTCCGATATTGCAATAGAAGAAGCAAAGCAACTTGCGAAAATATCTGGATTAAATGTAAAATTTGAAAGGGTTAACATTTTAGAAATTGACAATAAATTTAATGAATATTTTGATTTTATATACATTTCAGAGGGCTCTTTACAATGGTTTCCAAATCTTAATGATTATTTTTCAATTGTATCAAGACTTTTAAAAGCAAATGGGGAAATATTAATTTTCGAAATGCACCCGTTTGCATATTTTTTTGAAAATGGCTTTTCCTCAGATAACCAAAATTTAGAAAAAATGATTTCGTATTTCAACAAAGGTCCATTTAATTATAAAAACGGTATAGATTATGTTGGGGGAGTTGAATATGAAGCCAATGAGTGTTATTGGTTTATGCATAAAATGTCCGATATAATAAATGCAATTTTGCAAAATGATATTAGAATATTGGAATTTAATGAATACAATTTAGAAATGGCAAATAATGAATCAATAAAACATTTGGAGAAATTTCCTCTTAGTTATATACTTACTGGAAAAAAATGATTGGATTTTAAGGCTATAAAACACGTTATACGAAATTCATACTAAATTAATTGAATAAAGTATTTGAAATATAAAGAAAAAAGAAATGACGTTTTACAAAAAATATGGTATCATATATAAACTTAATAAGAAGGGGGCTAAAAAATGGAGTTTAAGAGTTTAATGCCAAATTTAATGGTAAAAGATGTTGGTAAAACCATTGAATTTTATAAAAACATTCTCGGTTTTAATGTTTTGGGAACTGTTCCTGAAAATGGACCTTTTGTTTTTGCCATAGTAAATGCAAATAATGTAACTATTTCGTTTCAGGAAGAAAAAAGCATAAAAGAAGAATATGCACAATTAAATAAATTTGCTTCAGCAGGTGGCGGATTTACACTTTACATTAATGTAACAGACGTTAATGGATTATTTGAAAAAGTTAAGGAAAAAGCAACAATCGCAAAAGAGATGCATAAAACATTTTATGGTTCAACTGATTTTTCCATAGAAGATTGTAATGGTTATATTTTGACTTTTTCACAGGCTGGGTAAAGAAAATGGCTACAGATATTGATTTTGTAAATTATTTAATTGATCAATTAAATGGCATTGGTGTTGTAATGTCCAAAAAAATGTTTGGTGAATATATGGTTTATGTAAATCAAAAACCAGTAATATTGGTATGCAATAATACAGCTTATGTAAAAATGCTGGAAAATATAAAACCATATTTTGAAAATGGTGAAACAGATTTTCCCTACAAAGGTGCAAAAGAACATTATATATTGGATGTAGATAACAGGGAAACATTAATCGAAATAATAAAAGAAGTGGAAAAGGTTTCAAAAATACCCAAAAAGAAAAGTAGCAAAAAATAGTATACACACCCACTTCGCAACAGCAGTATACGCACGCAACCTTGAGGGCGACCAGGCAGCAACAACATATATCGCCCTGCCCCCTCTCGCCTCCCAAAATGCTTACAGTTACTCTAAAATACTTTTCAGAACAACTAAAAATATGCGCTTATACAAGCCCATATTCCCCTCACCCAACGCCATTTAACGTTACTGACCTAATCCACCTTAAACCGCGAAACTTCCCTCATTAAAAGAGCAATATCTTTACTGTTTTTGCCACTTATCTCTTTAATATGATTTACCGACGCATTCATCTGATTGGCGCCAGAAGCCATTTCGGTCATACCTGCTTTTATTTCCTGAGTTGCCTTCTCCAAGTTCGTGCTTTCCTGTATTACCTCTTTTGCTCCTTCAAGCATTTCCCGTGAACCATTTTCCACCTGTTTGGTTATTTCATTAATATTGCTTATACCTTCCAGAATTTGCCTGCTCCCTTCCTGTTGCTCTTCCATTGAATTACGGACATTTTCTTCCTGCTCCGCAACAATCTTGACACTTGTGTCGATAGCCTCGAATTTCTCCAGTACATTTGCAGTCGAGCGACTTATTTTATCAATAGCTTCTTTTATCTTTTTTAATACCGTACTGATGGTTTGGGATTGCCGACCTGAGTTCTCCGCAAGCTTTCGTATTTCCCCGGCAACAACAGCAAAACCCCTGCCTGCCTCGCCCGCATGAGCCGCTTCAATAGCAGCATTCATAGAAAGCAAATTTGTCTGGCTGGAAATATTTTCCATCACCGAGTTAATGTCCAAAAGCCCTTCTGACTCACGGGCAATCTCCTTAATATCCGCAGCAACTTCCTGTAACCCTGTACGCCCCGACTCCGAAGCATTTTTTAAAACCCGTACATTGTCAGCATTTTTGACAAGCGTATCTGTAACCGACTGGGTATTTGCTACCATTTCTTCAATAGCAGATGACGCTAAAGAAATATTACTGCTTTGCTTTTGAACATGACCATCAAGTTTATTGATATTTACAACAACCTGCTCCATAGTCGCATGAGTCTCGCTGACACTGGCGCTCTGGGAAAGTATACGATTCTGAATACTTTGGATGTTTGCAGTAATCTCGTTTATTGCAGATGCTGATTCGTTCATGTTACTCGCAAGCTCGTTTCCTGTAACAGTCAAATCCGTTGCTTCTTTTTTGATAATGACAACCATATTTTTTATCATATCCAAAGTTTTATTAAAACTGTCCGCCAATTCTCCTATTTCATTATCCTTGATGTTATTAATTCTCTTGGTCAAATCTCCTTCACCAAGAGAAACCTCCCTTAAAATAACACCAATTTCTTTTATCGGAGTAAAAATCACGCGCAGAAAAAATAACATCAATGCAAGCCCGATAAATATGAAAACCACTCCCACAAGTACCTTCCTGATTTCACCCGCTCTAATAGCGCTAAGAAGATGCGATCCGTCGAAATCACAACCAACAATCCCCACAATTACTCCAGCGGAATTTCTAATGGGCGCGTAAGCCGAAATCAACCAACCCCATTCCCCCTGATCCACAAGGCCGGTAACTTCTGACCGGCCATAAGTCGCTACTCTTCTAAATGCATCGCCATATTCGCTTGTGTCTTCTTCGTATCCCAAAGGGGAAAAACCTTCATAGTCAGGTTCGCCGCTGCCGTCGATAATAAACATCCAAGTGTCTCCTGCTTTCGGCGCCATGGTGTACAGATAACGAGTGCCCGAAGCTTCCTTTAATTGCAGCATCCAAACCCTGGTTTCTTCATAAAATGGATCGTTTATATCAAGCGACTTAACCAGCGCTTCAAAAGCATCGCCGTCTATAAAATCAGCGGTTTTTTCGACTAAGCGAATACCCTGTTCAGCAAAGGTCTCCACTACTGTATTTGATAGTTGTCGTATTCCCATAATAACCAGTGTGGCAGTCAGGACAACGATTAAAGTAATAAAAAAAGCGATAAATCGAAATTTTAAAGAATTGAATAGTTTCATAATTTTGCTCCAATTTTTCCAGTATAATATTCGAGTATAATCTGTCTTTTTTATTTCTTCAATAGAACAAACGCTATAAAAAAATCCTCACCCAATTCGAGCATAAGAAGCTGTCATAACGTTTAATTTAATCTACCTTAAACCGCGAAACTTCCTTCATTAAAAGATCAATATTCTCACGATTCTTGCTGCTTAAATCATTAATCTGGTTTACCGCTGTATTAATCTCTTCCACACCAAGCGCCATCTCACTCATGCTTCCGGAGATCTCATGAGTTGCTTTTTCCAGATTCTCACTCTCCACAATTACTTCCCTGGAGCCATCAAGCATTTCCTGGGAACCGCTCTTTACCTGTCGGGTAATCTCGTTAAGATGTCCAATAGCTTCCAGTATCTGTTTGGAACCTTGCCCCTGTTCTTCCATTGCATTGCGAATATTTTCCTCTTGCTCAGATACGGTTTTAATGCTGGATTCGATTGTTTCAAACTTGGTTAATACATTATCAGTTGAATGAGTAATCTTTTCGATTGAGCTTTTAATTTTTTTCAAAACCGCACTGATGGTTTTTGACTGCTCGCTGGAATTGGATGCCAGCTTGCGAATCTCATCAGCTACAACAGCAAAACCCTTGCCTGTCTCTCCTGCATGGGCTGCTTCGATCGCGGCATTCATTGAAAGTAAATTGGTCTGACTGGCAATATTTGCCATTACAGAATTGATCTGCATAAGACCTTCAGAATCATGGGAAATTTGCTTGATATCCTGAGCCACTTCATGCAAACTGCCACGACCTATTTCTGAGGACGAAGTCAACTCTTCTACATTTTGAACGTTTTTACTAAGCGTCTGTGTTACAGATTGAATACTGGCAAACATCTCTTCTACAGCTGATGATGACTGCGCTACACTTGCGGTCTGTCTCTCAACAACCTCATTGAGCTTGTTTATGTTTGCGACAACCTGTTCCATAGTCGCATGGGTTTCCGTAACGCTGGCGCTTTGGTTGATAACCCTGCCCTTTATACTCTGAATATTCGCAGTAATCTGATTCACAGCAGCAGCGGTCTCATTCATATTACTGGCAAGATTAATCCCGATATCAGATAATGAACCTGCCTCTTTTCTGATATTTATGACAAGGCTTTTGATTTTATCCAAAGTCATATTAAAATAATGTGCAAGACTGCCGATTTCGTCCTGGGACTTGACGCTAATGACACGAGTCAAATCTCCTTCACCTTCGGAAATATCTTTTAATACACTAGTCACACTGGATATGGATTTTGCCAATGACCTTCCAATAACAAAAGAAAGTAAAAGGCCGATAAAAATAAAGATCGCTCCAGCTCCTAAAATAACAATGCGCAACTGCAAAAGTTGTTCATTTATTTCATCCCCTTTAATTGTACTAAAAAGCAGCCAATTAAAACCTGGGACTTCTGTGTATTGACCAATTCGGTATACTCCATCATGATAGTATTTTGATATCCCGCTTCTTTCTGTCAAAGCCACAGTCATCATTTCAGCAAACGATCTCAAAGACGGATCGTTTCTCGCTCCTGTTATGGGATTAAATTGACTTGTTACTAACCCCATATTTGGATTGGCAATCATTGTCCCTGTATTGTCCACTAAATAATGAAATCCACTTTCCATGCTGGTTGATAAGTTAAGAACCAGGGCGCTCAGAGTCTGAGCTCCGTCCATGTACGCAATTAAAACACCGACTACAGGCGCTCTCGGCTCTTCGCTTTGGAATATTGGCGCTGCAAGCACAATCACCATCTGGCCGGTAGCACGGCTGATAATTGGAGCAATCGCTGTTCTTCCTGCAAGAGCTTCTCTGACATAATCCCTGTCCCCAAGATTGGGAGTTGTAGAATCAATTACATAACGAGTCGTCCCATCAGGAAACACCAGACCAATATCTAAACTACCAACACGTGGTAGAACAACAGAAGTCAAATACGGCTGGACAATCTCCCAGTTCATGGTCCGCAACTGTGTGCGGTTGGCATTTTCCATGAGGATATAAAGGTGCATGTCTATCTTGGTAGAAAGGACTTCGGCATTTGCCTCATTCTCGGCAGTTATCCCGGCGAGAATACTTGCCTCAAGCGTTCTGGAACTGATTAGATATGTTGAAAGACCAATACTAATAGAAGTTATAAACACAATAATTCCGAAAATTAGGGGCAACTTTACACTTAATTTCATAATAAAAACCTCATACAGTAAAATATTTTATAGCCAACAATATTTTATTACTATTTTACGAGATAGTCAAATTAATAACTAAAGTTGACAGGCGATAATAGCCAATCCTCTTGGTAGATCTGTAATTTGAGACAACTCTCTACAAATATTGAATGTGACATATTATTAAATAGAGAATATGTAAATTACTGACAATAATTAAGAAATAAAATATATTTTGTAATTAAAATGAAAATGTATTATAAAGTTAGAAGATATAGAACTCGTTTCAGTTACAACCGAAGATTTACAATTTGGTTATGATCTTTGGAAATTAACCCAGGAAGAATATTATATAAAAATCACAGGAGAATGGGATCACAAATTTCAATTGGAATATTATTATAGATGAAGTTAGAGCAAATATTGAAAATAATTATTTAATAAAATTTTATAAAAAAAATAAAAAAGACATATATTTAGATGTTTTTCAATATAATGAAAAAGGATTAGAATATTACAACAAGTTAGGTTTTGAAAAATGGGCAGAAAGTAGTTTATTTAATTCTTTAAAATATGAAATTTAAATATTCAAAAAACAATGATGAATAAGAGATGAGCAAAGAGCAAAAAATACCATTTGCAGACAGCCTGTTTACGAAGGCGATGTAGTTGACAACATACCGCACGGCAAAGGCATATATAATTGTAACGTTATGCGACATTTTTGGCAAAAAAACAAGTGAGCATTGATAAAATACAAAAACAATAATATACTAAAAAAATGGATACTTCATTTTTGATAAAAAGCGTTCTTTTTGGCACATCAACAGGAGATGCCATTGGTGTTCCTGTAGAATTCAAAAGCAGGGAATATTTAAAGAACCATCCTGTAAAAGATATGACAGGATATGGAACATATAACCAGCCGCCCGGGACTTTTTCAGATGATAGCTCTTTAACATTTTGTCTGGCAGAAGCCTTAACACATGATTTTGATCTGTCTTTAATAAGTGAAAATTTCTTAAAATGGAAACAAGAAGCTTATTGGACAGCTGCCAATAGAGTTTTTGATATTGGAATTGCTACAAACAAAGCAATTAATAATCTAAAAAATAATATTCGTCCGGAATTAGCAGGCGGAATAAATGAAGATGATAATGGAAATGGTTCTTTAATGAGAATTTCTCCTTTAGTATTTTATATTTATAAAATGCCTATCTCTGAACGTTATAGTATTATTAAAAAAGTTTCTTCAATAACACATGGCCATATTCGATCAATTATTTCTTGTTTTTATTATCTTGAATTTATGATTTCTATATTAACCGAAAAGAACTTATTTAAAATATATGACAATTTAAAAATAACAATATCAGAATTTTTAAAGGAACTCTCAATTGATCAAGTGGAGATAGGATTTTTTGACAGGTTATTGAAATACAATATTTATGAATTATCTGAAGATCAAATAGAAAGCGGTGGATATGTAATAGAGACACTTGAGGCAAGTATCTGGTGTTTATTGACAACTAACAATTACAAGGAAGCTGTTTTAAAAGCCGTAAATTTAGGTAGTGATACAGATACAACAGGATGTGTAATAGGAGCTATTGCAGGTCTATATTACGGATATAACAATATCCCTGAAGATTGGATAAATAAAATAAAAAGAAAAAAAGATATAGAAAATCTGGCAGAAAGATTAAGCAAAAAAATAAAATAAATTATAGAATCTATATCAGAAGAACAATCAGTTTTCTTCCGCAGAAAAGATGGAATTATTGGACAAGACAACAGTACTGGTCTTGGACACCTTAGTTAACAGGAGACAATATGATTAATTCAGAAAAAACAACAAAAATGAAAAATAGATTTAATACCCTTTTTGATAAAGTATCAAAAAAATATAGTTCTTGGGCAAATATTCAAGCCTGTGTTTATTCTGAAAAATTAAATATAGATTATAAATATATCCCTTATGAAACTGAAAAACCTTATCATATTGCCAGCATTGGAAAAATGTTTACCGCTGTATTGATTTTCATTCTTATAAAGGAAAATTAATAAATAATGAATCATTGAATGTAATGCAAAACCCTATAAATAAATTAAGACATGGAATGTATTATGGATTAGGGCAAATGACAATAAATTTTAAGGAATTATCATTTTATTTAATAAGAAATTTACCCAATTTTTATGGTCATTCTGGGTTTTTCTCAGCGCAGTTATATTATGAACCCAATTCAAATTTACATATTATTATTAATCTTGGTATTGCTGAATATAAAGCAATTCGCAGCTGTTTTGATATCATGTTTAATATAAACAGGGAAATAAACAAAAAATAGTGTGCGCTCATCCTTCGCATAATTTAAATATTTACATTTTTGCAAGGATATTATAACATTTTTAAATCATAATAACAAAAATGAGGTAATTTCATGGTTGTCATCATCATAGTTTTAGCCATTTTGCTGGCACTTGCTGTTTCCTTTATTGTTTTTCTTTTAAATAAGAGCGGAAAATCCGAATTGCTTGCCAAACAGAAAGCGCAGGCTGTAATTGATGCTGTACCTATGGTTTGCGGTATTTTTGATAAAGATGGCAATACCATTGATGTCAACCGGGAAGTGGAAGAACTGTTCGACATACCAGACAAACAAATATACATAGACAATTTTGAAGACTTTTTGCCAAAATTTCAGCCGGACGGCTCACCTTCGTTTCAGAAGTCATGCGATATGATAAAAAAGGCTTATGTAGAAGGCAGCGCCCGTTATGAGTGGCTTTACCAGCGCCGGGACGGGACGCCTATTCCTGTTGAGGAGATCGCACGGCGCGTAAAAATTGGGCACCAGGATTTTGTTATCTGTTATAGCCGCGACCTGCGTGAACATTACAAACTTCTGGAAATTGAAAAGCTTGCTAATGAAAAAATGCAAGCCATACTGGATTCCATTCCTATGGTCTATGGTATTTTTGATAAAGACGGCAATACCCTTGAGGTCAACCATGAAGTGGAAAAACTGTTTGATATACCTGACAGGCAAATATTCATAGACAAATTTGAAGACTTTTTGCCAAAATTTCAGCCGGACGGTTCACCTTCGTTTCAAAAGTCATGTGATATGATAAAAAAGGCCTATAACGAAGGCAGCGCCCGTTATCCATGGTTTTACCAACGTCGGGACGGAACGCCTGTTCCCGTTGAAGAGATTGCGCGGCACATAACGGTTGGGGATCAGGATTTTGTTATCTGTTATAGTCGAGACTTGAGCGAAGAACGCAAACGACAAGAGATGGAACTCCTTCAACAAAAAATACATGACATGGTGGAGCAGCTAAACAGCTATGTAGAACGTCAATCCGCTGCTGTTTCCCAATCCTCAACAGCTACAGAGGAAATGATCAGCAACATACAATCAGTTACCGATACTCTTGCCAAAAACACCAACAACATGAAGGAATTGGAAGAAGCTTCTGAAATGGGGCGTACTGGTCTTAGCGGAGTTGTTTACGATATTCAGGAGATTTCGCGAGAATCAGAGTCCCTCCTGGAAATAAATTCAGTTATGCAGAGCATTGCCAGTCAGACCAACCTGCTTTCGATGAATGCAGCAATCGAGGCAGCCCATGCCGGCGAGGTAGGCAGGGGCTTTGCAGTAGTGGCAGATGAAATACGCAAGCTTGCTGAGTCTTCCAGTAATCAGTCAAAGACCATCAGCGGGGTGTTGAAAAAAATTAAAGGTTCCATCGACAAAATAACTCACTCGACAGATAACGTACAGAACAAATTCGAGGCGATAGGTAGCGCAGTAAAAACCGTTGCAGGACAGGAGAACAACATTCTAAACGCTATGAAAGAACAGGGCCAGGGAAGCAAGCAGATACTGGAAGCCATAGGAGAGGTCAACGAGATCACCTATTTGGTAAAAGGCTCTTCGCACCAACTGCTTGTGGACACGAGTAAGTAATAAAAAGAAATTGCGTCCAGCCTCTTCTGGTAGACACAAATATAAGCATTAAAGAAGTTGATGGATGTGGATGCAAAAATATAAATGAAATTAGTTGGATTCCAATAAAAAATGAATGATCAAAAATTAATAAAGGAGTATTTTTATGAGTAAACTGGTATCGAATAGAGGTTTTTGGCTGACATTACTGTTGTCAATTATTACTTTGGGTTTTTATACTTGGTATTTGATTTATGCATTCGCCAGGGAAACAAACATTGCCTGCAAAGAGGATAATAAGAAAACAACAGGATTACTTCTATTTATTCTATTGTCTTTTGTCACACTCGGTATTTACGGTATTGTTTGGTATTGTATGTGGATAAATCGCTGTAATGAATATCTTAGAAGAAACAACAAACCTGATGGTCTTCAGGTTTCAACTTACATATTAACTATTTTCCTTTTGGGTTGGCTTACCATTGGTATTATGTACCTGGTTGTTTTCTGCAAAATGTTATATTTGCAAAATGCTGTAAACCGCACCTATAATGAGTTAAATAATTTATTATAGAGGGTTAATATAATCAACCTCCAAACTATTAGCGCTTGCATCTGTTGATTATATTATAATGTAGAAATACAGAAAGGAATTTTACATGGTTCCCAAAAGCAATTTTGAAATAATTAATAAAAAAGTTCTAAAAAGATCTGTTATTTTCACAATTATATACACGCTTATAGCATTGACTGTAGGATTTTTAACAAAATCTCAGGTTATTATTTTTGATGGTATATTTAATTTGGCAGGTGTAGCACTAACATATCTTTCCATTTTTTCATTGAAATTTATCAATAAGCGAGATAGCTTAAATTATCCTTATGGTAAAGAAACTTTCGAGCCTTTCATAGCTATCACCCAATATTTTATTATACTGTATATTTGTATCACAACAATAACATCCTCTGTTCAAGTTATATTGGAAGGCGGTCATATTGTTAATACAACTTATGGTATGTTGTACGGGCTTTTAACCGCAATATTTAGTATAGGCGTATACGTATATTTGAAAATAATTACAAAAAACAATTTAACCTCTATTGGTCAACTCGAGCTGGATCAATGGAAATTTGGTTGCTTGCTCAGCATTGGGATTCTTATTGGGTTTGCTATTTCCTGGGTTATGGAAAAAACAGAATTTGCAGAATACAGTTACTATACTGATCCAGCATTGACTATAATTATTACAATAATTTTTGGCAGAACTGCCATTTTTGCCATAAAAGGGTGTGTGCGTGAACTTTTAATGGCTAAACCTTCTGAAGAAATAGTTAAATCTATTAACAAAATTTTAGAGGCAGTTAATAAAAAATACGAATTATCAAATCATATATTAAGACTTGGAAAAGTCGGCGGAAAACTTATTATAGAAATAGGTTATATTGTCAAAAAGAAATCAAAAATGGATTCTATTGAAATGCAAGATCGTTTAAGAAAGGAACTCACTGAAAAACTTATTTGTATTCCATATGAGAAATGGATAAATGTTACTTTCACAGGCGACATGAAGTGGGCAGAGCTTTACTGACCAACGAGCGAGAGTAGCGGGAAATATCAATAAAATTCATATGAGTAAATTTTAAAGAGGTAAATAAATGAAAGGTCTTGTTTACTTTCTAGTCAAAGAGATTGAAAAGTCTATCGAATTTTATACACAACTTCTTGAAATGCCACCAGTCAACACCGAAGTGCATGATGGAAAATTGCGCTGGGCAGATTGGGGTGATAAATCGTGTATAGCATTGATACGAGCAGATTTCGTCACGGATAATGTAAGGTATGGCAATAATGCGGTTTTTAATTATAGTGTAGACGACTTAGAAGCGGAATATAAAAAAGCAAAGAAACTTGGTGCAAAAATTATTGGGGAAATTACGCTCGTGCATGAAAATCCATATCGTTATGAATGTTTTTCGATTGCGGATCTGGATGGGAACCTGATTGAGATCGCTATGTATGGCAAATAGAGAGCCATGAAAGTAAAAGATTATTATAATGCAGATTGTTCAAAAAAGTGTTGGAAATAATTTATAAGAAGCACAAAGAAAAAGGGTAAACACATCGCTGTTGATTGACAGAATATTAAAGGCAGGCTATCTTTTTTAAGAGGAACAAAATGGATCAAGAGAACAAACCAGCACATGATTTTGATATAGATTTAATATGTGAATATTATTCAAATTTTGAAAGACAAGGTCCAGGAAGTCCTGAAACATCAATAAAAGCATTGAGTTTTATTGATAACCTTAATGGATTATCACAAATTGCAGATATTGGTTGTGGAACAGGCGGACAAACAATTGTATTGGCGCAACAGACAACTGCAAATATTATCGGCATAGATATTGCCCCCATTATGATTGAAAAATTCAATGATAACATGATAAAAAATAATCTACAAAATAGAATTAAAGGTGTTGTTGGTTCTATGGATAATCTTTCTTTCAAAAAAGAAGAATTAGACATGATTTTTTCAGAAGGCGCAATTTATAACATTGGTTTTGAACGCGGCTTAAATGAATGGAATAAATATATAAAACAGGATGGATATATTGCCGTTAGTGAAGCATCATGGTTTACCGAAAATCGACCCTCAGAAATTACCGATTTTTGGATGAATGCTTATCCAGAAATAGATACAATTTCAAACTGTATATCCAAAATACAAAAAGCCGGATATATTCCTATGGCATCCTTTATTATTCCTGAATATTGCTGGACAGATAATTTTTATAAGTCACACGCTTCTTTTCAAGATGTTTTTTTAAATAAATATCCTGGCAATAAAGCTGTTGAAAAACTTATTGCAGATGAACGTTATGAAGCACGAATGTATAATGAATATAAAAAATACTATGGATATGTTTTTTATATTGGAAAAAAAATATAAGGCAAATATAGAGCAAATATGATATTCTTTTTCTACAACTCTAAACAGAATTGGTATATAATTATTATGAATTTGATTCTTATGGAGAATGGATATGAAAAGATCATTTATGCTTGGTATGTCCCTACTGATTATTTTTACACTGCTTTCTACTTGCAACAAGACAAATAACTTAGTCCTAAATAATGAATTTCCATATTTTT
>WQZK01000009.1 GCA_009780765.1 Defluviitaleaceae bacterium | reverse complement strand
TTTGAAGCAAACTTATTCAAAAAGTATCGATCATGTGATATAAATAGCATAGTGCAATCCCACTCAGATACAACATTTTCAATCCATTCTCTTGTTTCAATATCAAGATGATTTGTTGGCTCATCAAGTATTAAAAAATTTGCTTTTTCCTGCATGAGAAGGCATAGTTTTAAACGACTTTTCTCTCCACCAGAAAGAGTTCCAACTTTTTTTAATACGTCTGCTCCTCTAAATAAAAAGCGTGCAAGTATGCTTCTGGCTTTTTCTTCTAAAACACCTAATGTATTACGCAAAGTTTCAAGCACTGTTACGTTTTCGTCATCAAAATATATAATTTGAGGCATATACGCAATTTTTATGTTGCTACTCACCTTAATAATCCCACTATCACAAGCTTCCTCATCCATTATTAGCCTAAGTAAAGTCGATTTTCCGCAACCATTTGCACCAATTAGGGCAATACGGTCGTTTCGCCAGACACTAAGGCTTACATTTTTAAGTAAAACATTATCGCCATAGTTTTTATATACTTTATCAAGCGTAAACACTTCTTTCGCCGCATGACCTGTTCCGCTAAACTCCTCCGCCATTTTTCTTGATGTTATAGGCTTATCCACTTTTTCCATGTGGTCAATCCTCGACAATATAGCATGATGTTTTGTTGTAAACCTATTTTGTTCAACAAACCATTTTGCCCTATCTTCAATTCTTTTAATTTCTTTTTGTTGGCGTTCGTATTGCTCTAATTGCGAAATGAATCTGCGTTCTTTTTCCTCAGCATACCATGAATAGTTTCCAGTATAAAAATTTACTTTCCCTTCTTCAATTTCTATTATTCTAGTTATAACATTATCAAGGAAAACTCTATCATGCGATATAGTTATAACAGTGCCTTGAAATTCTTTAAGGAAATTTTCTAACCATTTAAGCGAATTTAAATCAAGATGATTTGTTGGTTCGTCGAGTAAAAGTATATCGCAATCACGCAAAAGAATACGAGCTAAATTTATACGTGTTTTCTCACCACCGCTTAATAATCTGAAAGGGCTCTTTCTTAGTGTTTCAGAAATATTCATTCCGTTGCATATTTTTTCAATTTTAAATTCTATATCATATCCTCCGAGCCGCTCATATTCTTCCATTAATTTACCGTATTTCATTAAAGCTTTTTCGTTAGCATCGCCCTCAATTCTTTTCATTGCTTCATAAACTTCGGTTATTTCCTTAAATGATGAACGCAAAATATCGTCCACCGTATCGCTTTCATTAAAAATAGGAATTTGTGCGAGAATTTCAACTTTCTTGCCTGATGCTTTAGAAAGGCTACCACCATCATAAGGCTCGTTTTCAGCTATTATTTTAAACAAGGTTGTTTTACCAGAACCGTTTTTGCCAAGCAACCCAATTTTTTCGCCTTTGTAAACCTCAAATGTAATTCCTTTAAGAACATGGTTGGCACCATAATATTTATTTAACTCGTGTACTGAAATATCAATCATAATAAAAAACTCCTTTATATTTTGGCATAAAAATACCCTGTGCAAATTGTTTTACTTGCACAGGGCACCAAATAAAGGGTATATTTTACCCAGTATGTGATGATAGGCACGCAAAACAATCTCTTCCTAAAAATGGGCAGACTTCCCCCTTTGAGGTAACTGTTCCCATTGCAAGTTGACGGTTTGCAACCGCCAAAAATGCACAGTTGTTTGTTGTGCCTATTCTATATTGTTTCATACCTATCACCACCTTTCACGTAAATATTAGTTTAATATTATCATAAAAATATTAATAAGTCAAGATTAATTTGGTGATACCAAAATATCTTCTGGTCTTGAATTAGGTCTTTCTAAAAGAGTCTACATACGATTTATAATATTATCTAGCCATGTACACATGTTAGAAAGAAGTAGCCAAACAGTATGCCTTTATTTCGTCAACATGTTCTTTTTGGTGAGCTAATAAGTCTTTATATGTCGTTCCTGCCATGGCGTATATAAATGGGTCGCCTACATCTGTAGTAATACCACTTAACTCTTCAATAATGGCATGTGTACAAAAAGGAACATAAGTTTCACAATATCCACCTTCATGCAAACAAACTATACGCCCGTTTGCATAATCTTCTGCAAGCTTTTTTATGGTTTTTGTCATGTATCTATATCCATCTGTTGAGAGCATCATTCGCCCTAGAGGGTCAAAAATACTTGCATCTTGCCCTGCCGAAACTAGTATAAGCTCTGGCTTAAAGTTTTCTATTGCAGGAGTTATTATTTGCTCAAAGGCATATTTATAAACTGCATCACCAGAAGCTGCATGTAAAGGAATATTAATAGTAAAACCTTTACCTGCACCCATTCCAATATCCTCTTTTTTACCCCTATTTATAGGCTCTAGTCCATCTTGATGTATAGATATAAACAATACACTATCATCTTCATAAAAAGCATCTTCCGTGCCATTACCGTGATGTGCATCCCAATCAAGGATAAGAATTTTTTTTATCCCTAGTTCTTTTTGGGCGTACTTGGTAGCTATAACAATATTATTGAATATGCAAAATCCCATGCCTCGGTCTGCCTCAGCATGATGGCCCGGCGGCCTTGTAAGTACATATGCCGTTTTTATTGTATCACTTTCTACTACGGTTTTAACCGCAGTAATTGCACCACCAACTGAAAGTTTGGCTATTTCATAAGAGCCTCGCCCCACTATGGCAGAATCACCACAGTCTATTCCGCCAATTTGGCTCATTTCTTTTACTGCTTCTATATGCCGTTTTGTATGATAATACTCTAATTGCTCTTCTGTTGCAGGCTCTGGCTTTATTTGTACTAATTGAGCCATTAACCCACTTTTTTCTAATAAATTTTTAACTCTTCGCTTGCTTTCTGGGCTTTCGACAGAACCATTTCCTTGAATATAACCACCTGCTGGCTCAAACAATGCTCCATCGCCTGCATTGTGCCAAAAATAGCTCTCATCCCATATAAATGCTGTATTCTTTTCCTTTTCCATATCGTTATACCTACCTCTTTATCCACATTGCTGGCCTTATACCTGCACTAAAAAGTGCCATGCTTTGGCGGTTAACAAAATCACCCGTTACAGAAACTCTACCATCTACAGTTACAACAGAAACAAAATTTTGAGAATTCCCCGAAGTTCGCAAAATCCACCTAGATGGTGAATTGTTCTTAAGTGTTGCTTTGCGGTTATCGTTAAAATTATCGTCGATAAAAAACTTGATTTTTGGATTTTTAAGTTGGCCGCTATCACCAAAGTATTTTACTACCTCTTCGACTGATAGAAGAAAAATTTTATCCATTGTAGAATTTCCACCACAAGTATTATACCACGGATTAGCATTATTAATTATTTTAGTTTCAAGTATTTGTGATTTTTCGCTAGAAGTAAATCCACCATAAAAATCATCATTTAAATATTTACGTACAGTAGAATTTTCCCATGTTATATTTTCATATAAGTCATGATATTTTTTAGTTTCTATAATTTTTTCGGATAATATTAGTATACTATCATCACGCTCTTCTAAAACAACCCAATTATATTCACCAAATGTTATTTGATGCTGCTTTTGTGCAGACCTCCATAATGGATATAAAACAGCACTCTCTGTAAACACCATTAGCTCGCCCACTGGTTGATAGCCAAATTTCCCGTAAACCCCACTGCCAAAATAAGGAGTACTTGCTTCAAGATATGTTGAAATTCCTTGTTTATCAAACTCATCCAAACTATGTTTAAGTAGTTTAGCACCTACACCTGTTCCTTGTGTTTTTTTATCAACAGCAAAGCCTACTAATTGGTAAAATGCTATATTAGGCGGCTCACTATAATGCGAATTATCTGCAACTGCTTGAAACTTATCTGCATAAATACCAGCCACCGTATTTATATCATCATAAATACTTGCATCAACATCATGTGGAAGCCACACAGAAGCTCCTAATATCTTATTAGATCCATTTTCAGCCACATTAACTACCGCACCTTTGGCATTAAGGTATACTTTGTAATATTCTGTTACCACCTTGTGCCGATCTTCGTCGTTTTCTACCACCCATTTAAAAAATATATCATCATAATATCCTGTAGATATTAGGCTTGCTATTTTATTAAGCTCTTCAATCCTCATTGATCTTATTGTAACATCTTGCACTAATAAACCTCCTAACTATTGTGAGAACATAAATTATGATATACCCCACCTTTAGCGACGAGCTCTTCATGCGTTCCAATTTCTGCAACTTTACCATTATCCAAAACTACAATCATATCAGCAGAAATCACATTTTCTAAATTATGAGTTGTGAGTAAAATAGTATGATCTTGCCTTAAAGAATTTATTGTTTCCATTATGTGCCTTTCAGATTCTTTATCTAAGGCACTTGTTGCCTCATCAAAAACAAGTATAGGAGCTTGTTTTACTAAGGCACGAGCTATAGCAATACGCTGCTTTTGCCCGCCCGAAAGAGTTGAGCCTTTCTCACCACAAGGTGTATCATAACCCTCTTCAAACTCTTCTATAAAACTGTGTGCTGCCGCACGTTTTGAAGCTTTGATTATATCCTCATCAGAAACAGCAATCCCTGCAGCACCCATTGCTATATTTTGCTTTATACTTAGATCAAAAAGTTTGCAACTTTGGTCTACATAAGCAAAATTTTGTCTCCAGTTTCGTAGTGAGCTTTCAGCAAAAGTTAAATCACCCACGCTTATTCCTATCTCTTCTCTTTCATACATACCAATAATTGCCCTTAAAAGAGTAGACTTTCCACTACCAGACTCACCAACCAACGCAACCATCTTATTTTCAGCAATTTTAAGGTTTATTTCTTTAAGCACATCTATTTCAGAATCTAAGTATCTAAAGTTAAAATTTTTAATTTCTATTTCATAACCACTTGCTTTTTTTGAAAAATCAGTGCCTTTATGTTCAGAAGTTACCCCATCTTTTTCAAGTATTTTAAACACTCGCTTAGCTCCTGCAATGTGAGGCTGCAATCCTGCATAACTTGCACCTATTTGCCCGATTGAAGATGTTAATGAAGAACTCATAACAAAAACTGTAGCCAAAACAGGAAAATCTACCCGCCCCGTTGCCGCAAGCCAGCCACCAAAACCGAATACAACCACCAAATTTAACCAACCTTCTACCGTTTGAAACAAGTTTTGCCCCATGCGAATAAAACCTTGTTTAATATTTAGTGCTTTTATGCGTCGATTTTCTTTATCAAAAGTTAAAAAAGCTTGTGGCTGCATATTATATGCTCTTATTGCCATTGCCCCAGAAAAAACATTGCTCGCTTCTTTTAAAGAATCAGCATTAGCTTCTAGCTGTTCACGCCCTACTCTAGCTAAAGGCTCTGTAAAACGGTGCTGCATAATAAAGCTTAATGCACCTACAACAAGTGAAGCCAAACCAAGCCTCCAGTCCATAACTAAAATAGTAACTGCCGCACCAACAAAAGTTATTGCGTTGTTTAAAAGCATCATTAATGAATTTCCAAAAACGCCTTCTGCGGTGTTTGCATCAGTATTTATCGAAGCTATTCCTTCACCGCTATGTGCCATATCTTCTATACCTGTGCGCATAAAAGTACGGAAAAGCTGGCGTTTTAAATCCATCATAGCACGTTCTATAGAAACAATGTTTATGTAAACCCCAAAAAGCATGATGGCAATAAAAGCAATTAACATAACACCTAAAGTAACACCTGCATTAACAACCATAGAGTAATCGCCTTCTATTATAGAAGTCATTATATTGCCCGTAAATATACCAAACATAAGCATAAAAGCAAAGCCTTGGGCACTATAAATAAATTGGGTTATTGCGTAGCGAATAGCATATGGTTTCATAAATTTAAACATCTTAAAGAAATATTTGTTATCGCCTTTTGTAAGTTTCGATTTAAGTGCTTTCATGCTTATCCCCTCCCTTTGCTTTCGTAGATATTTTTATATGCATCATTTTTAGTAATTAATTCTTCATGCGTACCTATTCCAGAAATTTTGCCATCTTCCATAACAATTACAGTATCGCACACAGAAATTGCACTCATGCGATGAGATACCATAATTAAAGTCTTTTGTGATGATATTGTTTTAAAACTTCCTAAAATTGAGCTTTCGGTTGCAGGGTCTAAAGAAGATGTTGCTTCGTCAAACAAGATTATAGGAGCATTTTTATAAAATGCTCTCGCCATTGCAATACGCTGACGTTGCCCGCCTGAAACATTCTCGGCTGCCTCGGTTAAAACTCCATCAAATCTATTTGGCAAAGTATTAATAAAATCCAGTATACCTGCATCTTCACAAGCTTTCTCAAGTCGAGTCATATCTGTAATTTCGCCCTCAAGTGTAATATTCTTTCCAATACTTTCAGGGAATAAAAAAGAGTCTTGTGGAACATATGCAAAAAGATTTCTAAGAGCTGCCTTATCAAATTGTGATGTGCTCTTCTCTCCAATTGTGATAGTGCCGTTTTGAGGTTCATATAGACCAAGCAAAAGCTTTAATATTGTAGACTTGCCAGAACCACTACCGCCAACAATGGCAACTTTACTGCCCGATTTTATACAAAAATTCGCACTATTTACTGCTAGATGTGAGTCCTCTTCTTCGCTATAAGAAAAATCAACAGTATTAAAATTTATATCAAATGCCTTAAGTTCGCCGTTTTCTATGCCATTCTGTTCAAGTTCTTCTAAAGCATCAGCCGTATTATCGTTAAGGCGTTTAGCACCTGCCGATAACTCTGCAAGCCTTCCAACATTTTGCCCAAGTTGCATAATTCCACCAGCTGCAACCATTATTGTTGTTACAAAGGCTATAAAATCAGCGACCGACATATCGCCCCTAATAGTGGCAAGTGCTAACACTATAAAAACGACAATTAGCGGGCTAAACATTGTGGTAACCATTGTTCCAACCAAAAGTGCTATACCTCTGGCAAAACGTTTTGTAACCGCAAAAAAGCTATTATACGCATCCATATAACGCTCTTCAACAACATCTTCTAAAGAATATGCTGCTATAACAGAAAGGTTTTGCAAAGAATCGTTCACAACGGCGTTAAACTTTGCACTTTCTTCCGATTGTTTAACGCTAAGCTTCTGTATTGGCTTGGAGAGCAAAAACTGAAGTAAAAGCATACCAATTGCACACAAAAATAAAATTCCTGTAAACGACGGACTTATAAGAAGTAAAAATACAAAAGCCGAAATAAATGATATAAAATCGGCAAACAATCCTAAAGTTCCCGTAGATACAAAGCTTTCTGCTCTTGGAATATCTACGGAGTAAATAGATAACCTTTCGCCGCTTGGCACCTTTTCAACCTTAGAGAAAGGTACTCGTAAGAAGTGATTAATAAAACTTGCACGAAGCTTATATCCAGCGGATGCCGAAAAGCGAAACATAGTAAGTGTTGATACTGCCGAAGCCAAAGCCCTTATCAACATAACTCCTGTAATAAAAATTATAAACCTAACTAAAACATCTACGTCGCCAATAACAGCAGCCTCACTCATTTCTCCGCTTAAACGGTTCATAACAACAAGTGATATAGAAGATACAGTAGCTGCCAGCATGAAAAGTAGCATAAAACTGTGATACCTAAGCTCTGTTTTTCTTAATGTTGTGAAAAAGTTTTTCATGTGTTTTGTTGCCTCCTTATGGTTAATACTGTTATTATAGCACGAAACTTTGTACTTGACAATAGAGTAGACGTTGTTTTTTTATTATATACAAGGTACTAACAATATGGACATTTTCATATAAATGAAAGGACTAAAGGAGGATGATGAAATGAACAATGGCTCAAAATGCCCTGTAACAGGAAACACAGGAAGACCTGATTTTGCAAGAGGTACAAGCAATAGAGATTGGTGGCCTAATAAGCTTGATTTAAGCATACTGCACCAAAATTCAAATTTGAGCAACCCAATGGGAAGTAATTTCAATTATATTAAAGAATTTAAAACGCTAAACCTTCAGGCTTTGAAAAACGATATATTTGCTTTAATGAACGACTCACAAGATTGGTGGCCAGCAGACTATGGGCACTATGGACCTTTTTTTATCAGAATGGCTTGGCATAGTGCAGGTACATATCGCACTATGGACGGCAGAGGCGGTGCAAGGGACGGAACACAGAGATTTCCTCCACTTAATAGCTGGCCTGATAACATAAATTTAGATAAAGCTAGAAGGCTGCTATGGCCAATTAAGAAAAAATACGGCAAAAAAATATCATGGGCTGACCTTATGGTGTTTGCTGGAAATTGTGCCATAGAATCCATGGGCGGCAAAGTAATAGGATTTGCTGGAGGACGTGTGGATGTTTGGGAGCCTCAAAATGATATTTTCTGGGGTTCAGAAAGAACATGGCTAGGTGATGATGAAAGATATAAAGGTGATAGGCAGCTAGATAGCCCATTAGCAGCTGTACAAATGGGCCTTATTTATGTTAATCCAGAAGGTCCTAACGGGCAACCAATCCCACTAGAATCGGCAAAAGATGTTCGCGAAACATTTAAGCGAATGGCAATGAATGATGAAGAAACAGTCGTTTTAATTGCTGGAGGCCATACATTTGGAAAAACGCATGGAGCAGCACCTGCAACTTATGTTGGTAGAGAGCCAGAAGCTGCACCTATTGAAGAGCAAGGTTTGGGCTGGAAGAATAGCTTTGGCACAGGAAATGCTTCGGATACGATTAGTAGTGGACTTGAGGGTGCTTGGAAACCAAATCCAACAAAATGGGATATGGGTTACTTAAAAGTTTTACTTAAGTATGAATGGGAATTAACAAAAAGCCCAGCAGGAGCACACATTTGGCTTGCAAAAGATGTTGATGAAGAAGATTTGGTTGTAGATGCTCACGACCCTAACAAAAAACACCGACCTATGATGACAACAGCCGATTTATCCCTTAAATTTGACCCAATTTACGAAAAAATCGCAAGAAACTACCTTGCAAACCCAGAAAAATTTACAGATGATTTTGCCAAAGCATGGTTCAAGCTCACTCATAGAGATATGGGTCCAACATCTCTATATTTTGGTAATGAAGTGCCAAATGAAGAGTTCTTGTGGCAAGACCCTATTCCAAAATGTGAAATGGATACAATAAATAACTGGGATATTGAAAAATTAAAATACAAAATTATAGAATCTGGTTTAAGTGTATCACAATTAGTTAGCACTGCTTGGGCAAGTGCAGCTTCTTTTAGAGGGTCTGACATGCGAGGCGGAGCAAATGGTGCTCGTATTAGACTCGAGCCACAAATTTCTTGGGAAATAAATCAGCCTGCAAAGTTGAAAATTGTACTCGATATATACGAACAAATTAGGCGTGAATTTAACACATATGCAAAATGTGTATCTATTGCCGATTTAATTATTTTAGGTGGCAATGTTGGTATCGAAATTGCGGCAAAAAATGCGGGTATTAAAATTAGCGTTCCATTTACACTAGGAAGAATGGATACTTCGCAAGAACAAACAGACGTAGAGTCATTTAAAGTATTGGAGCCTGTTTATGACGGATTTAGAAACTATCAAAAACGGGCATTTTCAACGCTACCCGAAGAACTACTAATTGACAGAGCACAATTGTTAACATTAACAGCACCAGAAATGACAGTTTTGCTTGGTGGGCTAAGAGTTTTAGGTAATAATTATGAAAAGTCGCCTCACGGTGTGCTTACTAATTCACCTGAAACACTAACTAATGATTTTTTTGTAAACCTTTTAGATATGAATACCGAATGGAAGCCAACTAATGATAAAAACCTATTTATCGGAGTTGATAGAAATACTGGCAAACAAAAATGGACAGCAACTAGAGTAGATTTAATTTTTGGCTCAAACTCTCAATTAAGAGCTATTGCAGAAGTATATGCAAGCGATGACTCACGGGATAAATTCTTAAAAGACTTTGTTATGGCATGGAACAAAGTTATGAATGCCGACAGATTTGACTTATTGAGATAGAAAAATGGCAAAAATAAAGAAATTATTATTAAATTTACTAGGATTTATATGCTTAGGGTTAGGTGCAATAGGTATATTTATGCCTGGCTTGCCAACAACGCCTTTTGTTATACTTGCAGCCATATGCTTTTCTAGGAGCAACGAAAAAGCTTATAAATGGCTAAAGTCAACAAAATTTTTTGGCCCCTATATTGAGCATTACAAAACTAAACAAGGCGTTGCTAAAAGACTTAAAATAGTTAGCATTATTGTTGTGTTAACGTCGCTAACTATATCTATGTTAATGCTAAGAACTACATGGGCTTTTATTGTGCTACCTATAGTTGGGTTGTGTGTTTCTATACACATAGCATTAATTAAAACAAAATTAATTTAACTATTGTAATGACATAATAGACGATAACCATAATTATTTTATAGGCTATCGTCTATTTATTCATCAATCTAAGAAAGTATTTTCTTTAAATCAGCTTCTGGTGTAGATATAGGTGTTAAATTAAATTTATCTACAAGCACATTTAATATATTAGGTGAAATAAATGCAGGTAAACTAGGGCCGATATAAATATTCTTAATACCTAATGATAGCAACGTTAACAAAATGCAAACAGCTTTTTGCTCATACCAAGAAAGAACCAAAGTCAGTGGCAACTCATTTATATCACAACCAAATGCTTCGGATAAGGCTATTGCTACCTTGATCGCACCATATACGTCATTACATTGCCCAATATCCATAATGCGTGGCAATCCGCCAATCTCACCTATATCAAGGTCGTTAAAACGAAATTTTCCACAAGCAAGTGTTAGAATAATAGAATCTTTGGGTGATTGCTTAACAAACTCGGTATAATAATTTCTACCAGACTTTGAACCATCACACCCTCCAACAAGGAAAAAATGTTTGATTGCTCCAGCTTTAACAGCCTCAATCACTTTATCAGCTATCGATAATACTGTACCATGTGCAAAGCCTGTAGTTAGCGTATCCCCACCATTAATTCCTGTCATTTTACGGGTTTCTTTGTATCCTCCAAGTTCTAGTGCCTTGTTAATAATTGGCGTAAAGTCTTTATCATCACCTATATGAACTATTTCTGGGTATGATACTACCGATGTTGTAAACACTCTATCGGCATAACTTGATTTAACAGGCATAATGCAATTTGTTGTAAATAAAACAGGAGCTTTAACATTATCAAATTCAGTCTGCTGGTTTTGCCATGCTGTGCCAAAATTGCCTTTTAAGTGAGGATATTTTTTCAGTTCAGGGTACCCATGAGCTGGAAGCATTTCACTATGAGTATATATATTTATACCTCTGCCTTCTGTTTTCTCTAATAATAATTTAAGGTCATACAAATCATGCCCTGATATAATTATAAATGGTCCTGGCTCAATATTACAGCTTACTTTTGTAGGTACAGGGTTTCCATATGTACCTGTATTTGCTTTGTCTAATAGCTCCATACACATTAAATTTATGCTACCAAGCTCCATGGCAAGTGCAAATAATTTATCAACAGACTTACTTTCGCCTATTGCAATTAATCCCTTGCAGAAAAAACTATTAATAACATCATCCATTTTCCCAAGTACATAAGCATGATGAGCATATGCTGCCATTCCTCGTAATCCAAATAGTATAAGTGACTTTAATGAACGTATATCCTCATTATCTTCCCAAAGTTGCTGTATGCTATAGGCATCATTTCTTGAGCAAGTAGACGCACACTCACTACATCTAGGAACAAGCTTCTCTTTTTCCATTTTAGCTATTTCAATTTGTTGCAATATAGTTTCATCATTAAAATTTACATTAGTTACGGTTGTAAATAATCCGTCAATTATAGCTTTATAAGTGCTGTATGTTGGTGTGGTGTTACCTTCAGTAGCTCTGGCAAGGCCAATAAGCTCTCCCGTTAACTTATCTTGTAGGTTAGATGTATCGGCTTTTTTGCCACATACACCACCTATTGTACAACCTAATCCTTTAGCAGTTTGTTCACATTGAAAACAAAACATCGACATAATAAACCTCTCCTCTAATTCTCTAAAATTCTTCCATCTGTTGATATAGTTACAATTTGCCATGGTATCATTTTTTCACAGTTCTTAAGAGCGGTTTTTGCTGCATTTTCAATCCCACTACAGCATGGAACTTCCATCCTTGCAACAGTTACAGATTTTATATCGTTCTGACTTAATATAGCAGTCAATTTTTCAGAATACTCTCCTTCATCTAATTTCGGGCACCCAATTATAGTTATCTTGTTTTTCATGTATTCTTCATGAAAATTACCGTAAGCATAGGCAGCACAATCAGCTGCAATAAGTAAATTGGAGTTGTTAAAGTAAGGTGCATTAGATGGCACAAGCTTTATCTGTACTGGCCATTGATTAAGGTGAGTTTTGATTAATTGTGATTTTATCTGTTCATCTTCCAAAGAAACTTCCCTATCAATTTGTTTTGAATGTGTGCTAGGACATCCACAAGCTAATGAGTCCACATTCTCAAAGCTAATCGCCTCTGTTGGGCAAACAGGTAAACAGTTTCCAAGTCCATCACAATAATCTTCACGCAATAGCCGTGCTTTTCCATCAACTAGGCCAATAGCACTTTCTTTACAGGCTGTAACACATAAACCGCAACCAATACATTTACTTTCATCAATACTTATAATTTTTCTAACCATTATTTATCCATCCTTTTATCTTGACTTATTAAATTTAATATATTATGATTATACTATTATAAATAAAACTAGTCTGTTGCAAATACAACAATGGAGGATTTTATGAAAAATTTTTTTGATGTAGCAAAAAACAATCCCCTATTTCAAGGGATTGCTTTTTCAGATTTTGAAAATATGCTAAATTGCTTATCCGCAAAAGCTGCCATATATAAAAAAGATGATATAGTATTGCTATCTGGTAATTCTATAAATTTTGTAGGGTTAATTGTATCTGGCTCAATCAAGATTATAAAGGAAGATATAAACGGCAATATCAACATCTTAACTACGCTTAGTACTTCAGAAATTTTTGGCGAAGTTTTTGCTTGTGCCGAAATATTTCATAGCCCAGTTACTATACAGGCACTTGAAGATACAGAAATAATTTTTTTAAATTATAGTAAAATAATTACTTTATGCAGCAATGCTTGCCATTTTCACGCAATGCTTGTAAAAAATATGCTTAAAGTGCTTGCTGAAAAAAATTTAATGCTTAACCAAAAAATCGAAATTCTTTCAAAACGAACAACTAGAGAAAAACTGCTATGTTTTTTTGACTATCAAAGAGGTACAGCAAGAAAATTTACAATCCCTTTTAACCGTGAAGAAATGGCTCTTTATCTTTGTGTAGACCGCAGTGCAATGTCTAACGAACTTTGCAAAATGCGAGATGATGGGCTTATTAAATTTAATAGAAATAAATTTGAAATTATATAATCTTATATTTTTAAAAATTTTATCCCGATATTATCGGGACTTTTTATTATATAAGGTTATAAAGACAATCTTTTAAATAATATTATATATAAATATTTTAGCATGGGAGGTATTCTCTTGAAAAATACAAAAATCATTGCTACACATAATTTTTTGTATGATAAAAATGAAAGAAAAGCCTGCGTAAAAAAAATACTTATGCGTTATATAATTAGAGATATTGTTGGAGATACAGCTTACTATAATCACTGGTATAAAAAACTTCAATGAAAAATCAAATTGTAGCCATTTATTGTAGATTGTCTAAAGAAGATTTAGATAAATCTAACGAATACGACAATAGTGAAAGCATACAAAACCAAAAATCTTTACTAATAGACTACGCTTTAGATAACAATTATTTAATTTATAACATCTATATAGATGAAGATTTATCAGGCTTTGCTGACAGACCAGCCTTTAAACAAATGATACATGATGCTTCTGAAAAAAAGTTTAATATAGTTTTATGTAAGCATCAATCACGTTTTACAAGAGATATGGAGATAGTAGAGAAATATATTCATGGACTTTTTGTTGAGTGGGGCATACGCTTTATAAGCCTTACCGATAATGTAGATACTAATATTAAGGGAAATAAAAAAGCAAGACAAATACATGGGCTTATAAACGAGTGGTATAGCGAAGACTTATCTGAAAATATTCGCACCGTTTTTAAAAAGAAAATGCAAGATGGGCAATTTTTGGGGGCATTTGCTTGCTATGGATATGCAAAAGACCCAAATGATAGACATAAATTAATTATCGACGAAGAGGCGGCAAGTATTGTTCGCAAAATTTTCTTCATGTACCTTAATGGTTATGGAAATCAAAAAATAGCTACTACTCTAACTCAAAGAGGTATACTAACGCCTACAGAGTATAAACAATCAAAAGGGTTTAATTTCAAAGCACCCAACACAGCTTGTTTTAGCCAAAACCATGGTATTTGGTCACCAACTACAATAAAGCGTATTCTTACAAACGAAACTTATACAGGCACTTTAATACAAGCTAGAGAGCGAAAAATTAGCTATAAATCAAAAAAAGTCATTACAGTCCCTAAAGAACAGTGGATTATAGTTAAAAATAATCATGAAGCCATAATAGAAAAAACTACTTTTGATAAAGTGCAAAAACTTTTAAAAGCTAAAAGAAAAAGCTATAAAAGCAAATATAGTAACAATCCAGAGCCAAAGCCTCATATATTGGCTGGCAAAGTAAAGTGTGCCAATTGTGGCTCTACTATGCAAAGAAGCGGCATATCTCGAAACCAATTAACTTATTATCTTAATTGTAAGCTTGCTTCAAAAACAAAAAGAAAAGAATGTAGCCCTCGCTCTATAAGGCAAGATCACATTGAAAAAACTATATTAGAATCTATAAATTCCATAATAAACAATTACTTATATGAAGCTGGGCATTATGAGCTTAAAAGTGAAGTTGCAAATCACCTAAGTAATGAGGATAAAAATACTAACAATGTTTTGAAAAAACAAATTGCAGAATTTTCTTCAAAAATTGACACTGCTCAAAAAAACATTGTATTAGCTTACAAGGATAAGCTAAGTGGCTTAATTAACGATGGAGATTTTGTAAACTTTAAAGCACTATTGGAAGGAGAAATGGATTCTCTAATTAAAAGAAAAAAACAATTAGAAGAAGAATTGGTACTTTTCGAAAATCAACAATTAACCCATAGCAATATTAAGAGCTGTATGGAAAAATATCAAAACATAGATAAACTTACTCATGAAATTATAAATGACTTTATAGATACAATTTGTGTAGACGTAAAAGATTCTTGCACAAAAGAACAAGCAATTCTAATAAATTGGACTTTTTAGTGGCATAAATAGTATAGTGTTAAGGATATAAATATGGCACATGTGTACCATGGCCATTATCATCATAGGCTTCTGCTTTGCCTCCAACAAAATCTTTAAATGCAATAATTCTATTTCTTGGTAAGCACAAATCATCTACTAAAGACACACCCGTATCAAGTATAGCAATTGTAACTCCCCTGCCACTCAAGCCCTCCTTTTGTACTTTATCTGCATTTACAATTTTCCTTGCAATGTTCATCTGTGCACTTACATGCGATGTTTTGTGAATAGCCTTTATTTGCTCTATATCATGCAAGTTTTTTAATTTACTTTCGGGTATTTCTAATACATACGAATTTATCATAGGAAGTTTGTATTTTATAACACCAAGCTCTGTAATTTTGTTGTTTTTTTCTAGGTCTGTAGTGCATTCGATTATAATTTCAATAGTTTTCATAGAAGACACCTACTTTTATAGTGTAATCTATGCCTAGGATTTCTAACTTGACACAAAAAGACTTGTACTACTAATTTTTTTTATGTTCAAGCAATATTTGCCATGGTTAAACATAGAATGAAAATATATCTTAGGCAACAAAGCCAAAAGGGAGGAATAACTATGCACAATTGTGGTGGTGGAAATAATATGCTTATGCTTATTTTACTAATGAGCATGATGGGCGGCTCTGGCCAAGGCTTTATGGGTGGCGACAACATGATGTTAATGCTACTTTTACTTATGAGCATGGGCGGAAGCGGCTTAACAGGAATGGAAGTTAACTAATTCTATCATGCAACAAAAAAGGACGATTAAAGTCGTCCTTTCTTTTATTGTTTTATAATTCTAATTCTTTAATCCAAATACTGTACGAAGCATCACTTGGCATTTTAAAATCTCCTCTTGGAGATAAAGAAATTGGTATGACTTTTGGACCATCTGGCATACACGAACGCTTAAACTGCGAGTTGAAAAACCTTTTATAAAATAGTTTAAGCCATTTAGTAATTTCGTCTTTTGAGTATTCCTCAAAAAACGCATGTTCTGCAAGATAAACTATTTTTTTCGGCGAAAAGCCGTATTTTAGCATGTAGTATAAAAAGAAATCATTAAGCTCATATGGGCCAACAACCTTTTCGGTTAATTGCAAAAGCTCACCAAACTCACCAGTTGGCAAAAGTTCTGGGCTTACTGGTGTATTCAAAATATCTAAAAGAATGTTTGAAATTTCTTTGCCAAAATAATCGACTTCAGAAAACTCCTCAAACATCTTTCTAATTAGCGTTTTAGGAAGCCCAACATTTACATTGTACATGCTAAGATGGTCGCCTCCATAGGTTGCGAAGCCAAGTGCAAGCTCCGAAAGGTTACCTGTTCCAACCAATAGACCATTTACCCCATTTGCTATATTCATAACTATTTGTGTTCTTTCTCTTGCTTGTACATTTTCAAATACAACATCATGATTATTAATATCATGTCCTATGTCTTTAAAATGTTGTATACAAGCGGGTTTTATATCTATTTCTTTATAGCTTATGCCAAGCAAATCCATAAGTTTTAAAGCATTTTGATATGTTCGCCCTGTTGTTCCAAAACCGGGCATTGTAACACCTAATATATTTTTACGGCTAATATTTAAAAAGTCATAAGTTTTTGCCATTACTAGCAGTGCCATCGTAGAATCAAGCCCACCAGACACTGCAATAACAGTATTTTCTATATTTGTATGAAGTAATCTTTTCGCTAAAGCAGTGTACTGTATTTTAAGAACATCATCTGCACTTTCAGGTAAAAATGGATTTTTAGAAACTTCATAGCAAAGCTTCCCCTGAGTTTCTGTATTCAATGACACTTTAATTTGTCTAAAAACCTTCTTATCATTAAACTCCATAAAGCTATTAATTCTACGCCTAGTTTGCATAAGTTTTTCTACATCTATATCAGTGTAAACTAATTCTGATTCTTTTGAAAGCGGTTCTCTCTCGGTTAAGATTTCTCCATTTTCTGATATTATGTTATGACCTGAAAAAACAGTATCTGTTGTAGATTCGTGCATTCCAGCCGAACAGTATACATAAGCTCCAATAATTCTTCTCGACTGCTCTGAAACAACTTGTCTACGTGTAGAACTTTTTCCCATAACTTCATTACTTGCCGAAAGGTTAAAAATAATGTTGGCACCAGATAAAGCCTGATATGTGCTTGGTGGTATAGGCGTCCATAAATCATGGCAAATTTCAACACCAAAAACTATATCATTATCACAATTAAAAAGAATATCAGAACCAATAGGCACGGTTTGTCCACAAAATTCTATTTCTGTTGAAATTAGCTTAGATGCTTCAGAAAACCAACGCTCCTCGCTAAACTCATTATATCCCGGTAAATATGTTTTCGTTATAATGCCTTTTATTGTACCTTTATGAATCACGGCAGCACAATTAAATATTTGGTTATCAGCATGAACGGGTATGCCAAGGATTGAAACCATATCCATATTTTTAGTTTCTTCGATAAATTTTAAAAGTGCATTATTACAAGAATTTACAAGTGCCTTTTGATAAACTAAATCACCACAAGAATAACCCGTTATACAAAGTTCTGCAAAAGTTAGTATTTTAACACCTTTTTCATATGCTTCTTTGGTAACTCTTATTATTTCGTCAATATTGTAATTGCAATCACCAACAATCAACTTTGTTGAAGATGCACCTACCCTCACATAACCGTACATAAATATTCTCCTATCTTTTGTATACCTATTTCAATATCCTTACATTCAAGATCAGCAAAACTTATTTTTATGCTGTTAAAACTATGGTCATCTTTTGAAAAAATATCTCCAGGTGTTACAATAATTCTATGAAAAAGCAACTCCTCACAGATTTTATTAACATCAACATTTTTTTTAAAGCTAAGCCATAAATTAACCCCACCATCAGGTTTCTTATAATCTACGTATTGCAGAAGATATTTATCAATAACTCTTATAGTCGCCTCATATCTGTTTTTGTATATTTCTTTCATTTTAGAAACATGCTTTTTAAAATCATTTCCTTGTAAATACTCGGTAAAAGCTCTTTGTATAAACCCTGAAGTTGATATATCCGTTACATATTTGGCATTTGTAACATTCTCTATAATTTTCTTTGGCAAAACCATAAAACCAAGCCTAAGACCCGGCATTAGTATCTTAGAAAAAGATTTTATATAAATAACTCTATTTTTATAATCTAAAGCCTTTAACGGAATAATTTTTTCGTTACTATAAGTAAATTCACACTGATTATCTTCTTCTATTATATATGTATTGTATTTTTGTGCAAGAGCCAAAATTTTATTCTTTTTCTTTATAGAATAACTAATACAAGTTGGCGTTTGATAATACGGCATTAAGTATATAAATTTAGGATTATATATTCTTAAATAGCTTTCCAGCTTTTCAACATTCATTCCATCACTCTCTAATTCTATTTCAATAACTTGTGCATTTCTTGATAAAAATGCACCAATCGCACCATAAAATGTTGGTTTTTCAACAAAAACAACATCATTAGATGACAGCATTGCTTTAGAAAGAATATCAATCCCTTGTTGTGCACCAGAAATAACTTGAATTCTTTCCTCAGAAGTCTTTATACCAAAATCTAAAAGATATGAAACAAGAGCCTCTCTAAGCGGAGGATAGCCTTGTGCATCTTGATAACTAAAAGCATCACCCTTATCACGCTCTAGAACATTGTTAAAAATAAGCTTAAACTCATCAACAGGAAAAAGATTTGCATTTGGTGAGCTTTTTGCAAAATTTATAGCATTTTTAAAATTAAACTCTATTGTTTCATGTATCTGAAAACCAGCTTTTGGTATAGGCTCTGGTAAGTCGTTTATGGTAATAGAGGAAACATAAGTTCCGCTTCCAACTTGCGAATAAAGTATTTTCTTGTTTTCTAAAAATTTATACGCATTTATAGCCGTAACTAAACTTACTCCAAGCTCTTCAGAAAGCTTTCTTACAGGTGGAAGCTTTTCAGTAGGCTTCAATGTTCTGCACTCAATCAGCTCCAAGATTTTGTCTGAAAGCTGCCTATAAAGCGGTGTGTCTGATGATTTATCAAGTTTTATATTAAAAATTTCGCTCATCTCAAACCTCCGTATACATCATATACATTATATAATATTTTTTCTTTAAAATCTAGTGCAAATGTAGTATAATAAATTATAAGGAGGGCAATATGACAAAAAAACTTATTTTTGCAATTTTCGTATTGATTCTTACGGGATGTTCGAGAGCAGAAACCGAAATAATAAATTTTTCTAATATCTTTGGTGATTTTATTATTTCTGCCCCAGCAGATTTTGTGTACCAAAACCATGGCGAGTATGGAATATTTATTATAGGCACTGAAGATGGCAACGATTCTATAATGGTTTTTTCTATACAAAAAACTGATTTTGAAAGCTACGGGCTTGCGGCAATTGCTTCAGAATATGAAGAAAGGCTTGTTTTAGGCTTTGAAATTACACAAAATCATGAGATTATAGAAAACTCTCAAGAGCGTTTAATAAAATCGTTCGAAGCAAGCATTGACGGCGAAAATTTTCTTATCTATCTAGCATATATCGAATTTTTAGACGAATACTATATAATTCACATAACTTCTGCTACTCGTCGTAGAAGCATAGATTTTCAGCTAGATAGTATTAATTCTTTTGAAAGGCGAAGTGTGGCTCGTGGTATGTTCGACTTCTTCTATAGTGACGATTGGATTCCTTGGGAAGAGTTTGGTATTCCTATGCTAGTACATTCAGAAGTAGGCGGCATGGCTGTAATAATTCCAACAAGCATGGAAGAAGACTTGGGTGCAGGCACACCAGAAGAATATATGGAGATTGCAAAAAGTACGCTCCAAGAAATTTACTATAACCAAGGCTTTTTCATAATTAACACAGAATTCAAAAAGATAAATGGTGAAATGGCTGGTGTTATAGAGTATAGATATGTGCATGATGATGAAGGTACAATCATCTCAAGGCAGATGTTTATTTTGAGAGATGGTGTTGTTTATGTTCTTACTTATAGGGCACATGTAGAATTTTATGACAGATTTTTAAACGAAGTTATTGAAATGGAAAATAGCTTCGTAATATTAAATTAAAAAGCAGGTGATTGTACTATGCACAGTACAGAAAGCAAAAAAGAAAAATTTATATTAGTCGCAGTTGATACGGATAATATTGAAATTAATGTTGAAAGAAGTCTTGAAGAGCTTGAGGAGCTTGTTAAAACATCTGGTGGAGAAGTTTGCGGCAAAATTATTCAAAAAAGAGATGTTGTTCATCGTGGACTCTATGTTGGCTCTGGAAAGGTTGATGAAATTAGGGATCACATTTCACTTTATGAAGCCGACGGCATTGTTTGCGACGATGAGCTTAGTAACACCCAAATCAGAAATTTAGCACAAGAATTAGATGTAAAGGTTCTAGACCGAACGCTTTTAATACTTGATATTTTTGCTAACAGAGCATTGTCGGCAGAGGGTAAAGCCCAAGTTTTACTTGCACAACTTAGATACAGATTAAGCCACTTATCAGGTATTGGCAAATCGCTTTCAAGACTTGGTGCAGGAATCGGCACAAGAGGGCCTGGCGAAACAAAACTTGAAACCGACCGCAGACACATAAGAAACCAAATAGATGAGCTAACTCGCGAACTCAAACAAATAGAATCTCACAGAAAACTTTTGCGTGAAAATAGAAAGAAAAACTCTTCTATAGTAGTAAGTTTAGTAGGTTATACAAATGCAGGAAAATCAACGATTATGAACACTTTTACGGGTTCTGATGTTTATGCAGATAATAAGCTTTTTGCAACACTTGATACAACTGCACGAAAATTGAGCTTAAAAAACCAAAGCGAAGTTATTTTAACCGACACCGTTGGCTTTATACACAAGCTTCCAACAACGCTTATAAAGGCGTTTAGGGCAACACTTGAAGAGCTTAAATATGCCGATATAATTATTCATGTAGTAGATGCTGCAAGTCCATACCGAGATACACATATGAAAGTTGTTTACGATACTTTAGGCGATTTAAATATCACAGATAAACCCATTATAACCGTTTTCAATAAAATGGATTTAGAAGTTGAATTTCCTCTTCCAAAAGACAAAATGGCCACAAAAGAAGTTTTGCTTTCTGCCATAGAAAATAAAGGACATGAGGAATTTATAGACTCTATTTTAAATATTCTAAAAGAAATGCGAAAGCCCGTAAAGCTCTTAATTCCTTATACAGAAGGGTCTTTATTAAATTTAATTAGGGAACGTAGCGAGATTTTAGAGGAAACCTATGAAAACGATGGAACTCTTATCGTTGCCTATGTCGATGAAGAAATTTATAACCGCAGTGAAAAGTTTATGATTTTGTAAACATCCAATAATGAGTATTTTAAAACCAGCAATAGTGAAATCTTTCATCAGTTCAATCGAAATAGCACGGATTTCACTATTGTTGTTTTTTATCTAAAAAGTACGCTGTTATTAGAATTCATAATTACCCCTTAACGCACTAATTTTTATTTACATTTCTTTAAATTTTCATGCCCAATATTATATATTTGGAATTTTTCATATGATGATTTTACTGTAGTATTCATTTCCTGTATCAAGTTACCTCTATTATCTATCGTATGCAAACTTAATTATTTCATTTCTATTGCTTACTTTACTCATCAATCTATTTAAAATCGTTGTTTTGCCTAACCAATCTTCTACCTCTACTAACTTGCCAGCTTTGTTGTATTCAAAATATACTTTCTTCTCGTTCGATTAATTTATTAGCTTTACTAAGTTTTTAGAATTATAGTTAAATTCAGTTACGTAGCCATCTTTATCTATTTTTTATAAAAAATTACCATATTTTCCTCAATTGTTTCTTTTTAAACCCAAATTGGAAGATCTTCTCTACCATCTAGAGGAATCCATTCAACTGCACTCGGTGTAAAACT